>CALKOE010000060.1 GCA_938091985.1 uncultured Acidimicrobiales bacterium
AACCGTTTCGCTCAGGTGTTCTCGGCCGAGACTGCAGCCTGACTCGCAATCGTCGCAGACTCTAGAGTCGGGCCGATGCCGCGGCGAGTCACCCTCCAGACGATCGCCGATCACCTCGAGGTGTCTCGCACGACGGTGTCGAATGCCTACAACCGGCCTGATCAGCTGACGCCCGAGCTCCGCAAGAAGATCTTCGACACCGCGGAGCAGCTCGGCTACGGGGGCCCCGACGCCGCAGCTCGCATGCTGCGCACCGGCACGACGCGCACCATCGCGCTCCTCTTCACCGAAGACCTGCGTTACGTCTTCAACGATCCGAACACCACGTTGTTCATGCGCGGTGTCGCCGAGACAAGCGCCCTCGCTGGAACCGGACTCACCCTTCTTCCCGTCCCGGCATCGATGCCGGTGGAGGACACCGCAGTGGGGTCGACGCCCGCCGACGGCTACCTCGTCTTCTCCGTGGCCGACGGTCATCCCGCCCTCCAGGCCGTACTGCGCCACGACGTCCCAGTGGTGATCGTCGACGAACCCGACCTCGGCACTGCCACGTCGTTCGTGGGCATCGACGATCGCCGGGGAGGTCGGCTCGCCGCCGATCACCTGACCACGTTGGGACACCGCGAGATCGCCGTGCTGGTCCACCGCCTCGGGCCAGGGAGCCGTCGCCGCCGCATCACCATGGCCGAGCTGGACTCGGCGAGCCTGCGCATCGTGCGCGAACGCGTGGGTGGCCTCCTCGATGGCCTCGCCACCGCCGGCATGGACCCCGCGGGGATCACGCTCTGGGAAGCGGGCGACAACGATCCCGATGTCGGTCGCGACGCGGCCCTCGAACTCTTGACCGCTCACCCCGACACCACTGCGCTGTTCTGCACCACCGATCAGTTGGCCATCGGAGCAACGCAAGCAGCGACGGCGCTCGGTCGAACCGTCCCCACCGACCTCAGTGTCGTGGGGTTCGACGATGTACCCCGGGCCGCGAGCTGGAAGCCCGCCCTGACCACAGTGCGCCAGCCACTGGTCGAGAAGGGGCGAGTCGCCGCCGAACTGCTCCTGGACCAGGTCCGGACCGGAACTCGCTCGCGCGTCGATCTCCCGATCGAGCTGGTCGTTCGCTCCTCGACCGCGCCTCCGCCACGACGGAACTAGCGTCGCCGCGGTGACCGAAATGACACCACCGAAGATCCATGTCGACCGGGAGATCCAAGCCGCCGACATCGACTATGTCGACGGCCGAGCCGAGCTCGTCGGCCCAGGCGACGACACCCTGGCGGGCGTGACCGCGGCCGTGATCGGGATCGGTCACGTGTGGGACGCCGACCGCTTCGCCGGGTTCCCCGACCTACGGGTCGTCTCTCGGATGGGCATCGGCTACGACAACGTCGACGTCGCAGCAGCGACCGCGGCCGATGTCGTCGTCTGCAATGCGCCCGACGCTCCAACGGTGAGCACCGCCGAGCACACCATGGCGCTACTCCTCGCCCTCACCAAGGAACTCCCGACGCAGCGAGCAAGAGCGCTCGAAGGGCTCGGCGGTCCGGTGGTCGCGACCGCGCGAGAACTCGACGGGTCCACATTGGGACTGGTCGGGCTCGGCCGTATCGCCAGGCGAGTCGCCACTGCTGCTCAGGCCCTCGACATGGAGGTCGTTGCCGTCGATCCGGCGATCGAACACAGCGAGGTCGACGGTGTCCGCATGGTCAGCCTCGAAGCCCTCTTGGCCTCGTCGCACGTGGTCTCGTTGCACGCACCGGCCAACGAAGCCACCCACCACATGATCAACGACGCGTCGTTGGCAACGATGCGAGACGATGCCGTACTCATCAACTGTGCACGCGGGGCGCTGATCGATCACGACGCGCTGGTGCGCGCCCTCGACGACAAGCGGCTCGCCGGCGCAGGTCTCGACGTCACCGAACCCGAGCCGCTCCCCGTCGGCCACTCGCTGTTCGGACGGCCGAACGTGATCGTGACCCCCCACGTCGCCTCGTCGACCGCGGCGGGGCGTCGACGATTGTTCGAGCATGCGTTCGACAATGCGCTCGCCGTGCTCAGCGGCGACCCGGCGACGGTCGTCGCTCCCCCGCACTAGGCCGGCGTGGTAGACCCGGCGCCATGACCACTTCTCTTCGCGATCGCTGGCGCAACGGCGAG
This sequence comes from uncultured Acidimicrobiales bacterium, assembly GCA_938091985.1. Taxonomy (GTDB): domain Bacteria; phylum Actinomycetota; class Acidimicrobiia; order Acidimicrobiales; family Aldehydirespiratoraceae; genus JAJRXC01. Next base: position 2,158 of record CALKOE010000060.1, read on the forward strand.
ACAACGCTCGGTGGGTGGCTGGCCACGCCGTCAACCGTGATGGCGGAAGCCACGGCCCGCGCCGGGTTCGACTACGTCTGCATCGACACACAACACGGCGCGATCGAATACTCAGATTCGGTCGGCCTGATCCAGGCCATCCTGCTCGGCGGGTCGAGTCCCATCGTTCGGGTTCCCTGGAACGAACCAGGCGTGATCGGCAAGATGCTCGATGCCGGCGCCCACGGCGTGATCGTGCCGATGGTCAACACGCCCGCCGAGGCGGAGGCCGCGGTCCGTTCCGCTCGCTACGCGCCCGATGGCTCCCGCAGCTACGGACCATCGGTCGCCGGCATGCGGACCGGCGACTATCTGTCGTGGGCGGCTGACCATGCGGCGGTCATCCCGATGATCGAGACGCGACAAGCCGTCGACGACATCGACAACATCCTTGCCGTCCCTGGTATCGATGCGATCTACGTGGGTCCCGCCGATCTCTCGTTGACCCTCGGACTTCCCCCGGCCAACAACGACGACTCGCCCGAGTTCGTGGAGGCCTACGCGACGATCAGCGCGGCATGCGCTCGCGCCGGCGTGGTCGCCGGCTGCCATGCGAACGGCGACCTCACCCCGAGGCGGATCGCAGGTGGCTTTCGCATGGTCACCGTCACCACCGACCTCGTCGCCGCGAAGCTCGGCTATGCCGCTGAACTCGACCGCGCTCGAGGCGAGCCCGGGAGCGGGAGCGATGCCGGAACCCTCT
>CALKOE010000061.1 GCA_938091985.1 uncultured Acidimicrobiales bacterium
CGTCCTCGGGGCGCCGGCCCGGTGCCGGTGTCCGGTACCGGGTTTCGACAGGATGAAGTGGGGCGTCGATCTGGACGACGGCGTCTGTGCCGAGTCGATGGGCGAGTCCGGTGGCGTCGAGCGTCGCCGACATGACGATGATCCGGAGGTCTTCGCGGAGAACCGAGGCTGTCTCGCGGACAAACGCCAGTCCGGTGTCGGCATGGATGCTTCGCTCGTGGAACTCGTCGAAGAGAACAGCGCCCACGCCGACGAGTCCTGGGTCGTCGAGAAGCATTCGGGTCAAGACTCCCTCGGTGACGACTTCCAGGCGGGTCTTGGGACCAACCCGCGTGTCGAACCGAGTTCGAAGTCCCACAACCTCCCCGACGTGGCCGCCCATCTCTGACGCAATTCGCTCTGCCGCGGTTCGCGCCGCGACGCGTCGGGGTTCGAGAAGAATGACTCGTTGGCCGTCGAGCCAGGTGGCATCGAGTAGCGCAGGTGGGACGCGGGTTGTCTTGCCCGTCCCCGGAGGCGCCTCCAGGACGAGGACGCGATGACTCTCGAGGGCCTCGAGGACCTCCGGAATCACCTTGTCGATCGGCAGCGCCACACGGTTCGCCATCTGGAATCCGGTCAGCCGGCGGCTGCAGCGCTCATCGACCGGATCGCCTTTGCGACCTCATCGGGATGGGAACGCATGACGTAGTGCCGAGCCCCTTCGACTGTGGTCCGGCTCGCGTGGGGAAGCTTCTTCTCCATGTAGTCGTTCGCTCCGAGGTAGGCGCGGTCGCCGTCGCCGATCACCAACGCGAGTGGCATCGTGAGTTCGGTCATGCGGTCGATGACCATCGAATCGATGTGGAACGCCACGGCGGCGGCGATCTCCGGGATCTCGTAGTCGGCCGCGTTCTCGCGCACTCGGGTGTTCCAACTCTCGCGAGCCTCCGGATCGCGAAACCCGGGGCCCGTCGACACCAGAACCAGGGCGGCGAGAGCGTCTGGGCGAGTGAGTGCGTATGCCATTCCGAGGTAGCCGCCCAACGAATGTCCGACGAGCACGACTGGGCCCGCGAGATCCCCGATGACCTCGTCGAGACGTTCGAGAAGCGCCTCACGGCTGTAGGCAGCCGGATCGGCGTCCACGGGTGACTCGCCATGACCGGGAAGGTCGATGGTGACGCAGGTGTGATCGTCGAGAAGGCCGACGACCGGCGCCCATACTTGAGAGTCGGAGTCGAGGCCGTGAACGAAGAGCACGGTTGGCCCCGATCCGCTGGTCTCGAGGTGTAGCTCAGTCGGCATTTGTGTCACTCCAGAGTGTTCAGCGGCCGGTGAAGGCTGCGTGTCGCTTGTCGAGAAAGGCTTGGACCCCTTCGCGGAAGTCCGCGCTGGCATAGCAGTCCCGGCGCGACGCTGCAGCGTCGGCAGTGAGCGTTGTGTCGGTGAGAGACTCGACGGACAGCTTCGTTGAGCGATGGGTGAGGGGAGCGAGGCGAGCCATCTGCAAGGCGAGCGCGTTGACATGGTCGTCGAGCTCGGCCTTGGGTGTGATCTCCTGCACGAGACCGATCGCAAGCGCCTCTTCGGCGTCGACTACCCGGGCGCTGTAGAGAAGCAGCTTCGCCTGTGCAGGGCCCACGAGCTCCACGAGCCGGCGAAGGGCGTCTTGGGGGTAGGCCAGGCCGAGCCTCGCGGGCGGGACCGAGAATGTGGCATCGTCGGCGGCGATTCGGACGTCGCAGTGCAACGCCATGGCGATCCCGCCGCCCATACATGGCCCGTGGATGGCGGCGAGGACCGGCACCGGAATCTCGGCAAGTGCATCCCACGCGTCATGCTCAGCCTCGTCGAACGCTTCGGCTTGGTCACCCATCCGCCGAGTGGGGAACTCCGAGATGTCGGAACCAGCGCCGAACGCCACGTCGCCCGCGCCGCGAACGATCACCACGCGGGTCTCATCACGAACCATAAGACGTTGCGTCGCCGCCCTGACGCCCGCGTACATGTCGGCGGTCATTGCGTTGCGCCGGGAGGGATTGTCGATGATCAGCGTGCCGATCGGCCCGTCGGTCGTCGTTTCGATTCCAGCCATGCCCGCAGCCTGCCAGACCAGCGCGGGTCGCGGGTGCTCAGGCCGATCCGGTGCTCGCTAGTGGGCGTGGCCCGTGAGGGCCTCGCCCTCGAGCTCGCGCCCCAACAGTTCACCAATGACTTCTGCGGGGGCGGGGCGAGCGAAGTAGTAGCCCTGCCCCAGGCGACAGCCAAGGCTGAGGAGGCGACGATGTTGGTCTGGCACCTCGATGCCTTCGGCGACGGTCTCTGCGCCCATTGCTTGGGCGATCGCGAGGACGGTGGAAACGATCGTTGAGTCGTCCTGATTCTCGAGCCGGGCCACGAATGACTGGTCGATCTTCAAGATGTCAGCCGAGAACTCGTCGGCGTATTTCAGCGTGGCGTAGCCGGTGCCGAAGTCGTCGATCGCGACTCGAAGACCTGCCGCCCTCAGCGCGTCGATCCTGGCAACTACGAGATCGAAGTCGTTGATGAGCGCAGACTCGGTGAGTTCGAGCACGACAGCGTCTCGCTCGAGGCCGGCCTGGTCGACGATCTCCAAGATCTCGCCGACGATCCCATCACGTTGCAGCTGAACGGGAGAGATGTTGACGCTTGCGTAGATGTCGTGTCCCTGCCGGCGCCACTGGGCGACCTGAGTGACCGCCTTCTCGAGAACCGACCGGCCGAGGGGGATGATGAGGCCGTTGCGCTCGGCGAGCGGAATGAACGACCCAGGATTGACCATGCCGCGGACCGGGTGGTTCCAACGGACGAGGGCTTCGACGCCGGCGGTTCGGCCCGAACCAAGATCGAGGATGGGCTGGAAGTAGACCATCAGCTCGTCGTTCTCGATGGCAGCCGCGAGCGAGTTCGAGATCTCGAACCGTTCGACAGTCTGGTCTGCCATCTCGGCTTCGAACATCGCCCAACGGCCCTTGCCCTTCGCCTTGGCGTCGTACATGGCAACATCGGCAGCGCGGAGGAGGTCCTCTGGGGTTTGGGTTCCGTCTTCGTCGACCGCGATGCCCACGCTGACACCGAGGCGGACTTCGTGCCCCATGAGGTCGACCGGGCGGGAGAGTTCTTCGACGATTCGATCAGCAACGAGCGTCACGTCCGACTCGCTGTAGACATCGGTCAGCAGCACGGCGAACTCGTCGCCGCCGAAGCGGGCGGCGCGGTCGTGGAGACGAAGGCGACCAAGGAGACGGCTCGAGATCTCGACGAGCACCTGGTCGCCGGCGGCATGGCCGAGCGAATCGTTGATGTTTTTGAAATCGTCGAGATCGATGAACAGTGCAGCCACGCTGCTGCCCGGGCGTCGTTCGGCGCCGAGCGCCAGTTGGAGCTGGTTGGTGAACTGGACACGGCTTCCGAGCCCGGTGAGGTCATCGTGCAGGACATGGTGTCGGAGGTCGTCTTCGAGGCGCTTGCGATCCGTGATGTCGCGCATGTTGAGGACAAGCCCCTGGACGGACGGGTCGCTTCGAAGATCAGTCACCGTCACTTCTGCCGTGCGTCGGCCACCGTCAGTGCGCTGCAAGACGACCTCGATCGTCCGACTCCCAGGCGCGGTCGACATGAGCGCGTGGCGGACATCCTCAACAGCTGTGGCCTGATCGCTCGGAAGAAGTTCGAGGAAGTTGCGGCCGCGAAGCTGTTCCGGTCTCGCATCCAGGATCGCTTCCGCTGATGGGCTGATATAGGTGAAGACTCCGGACTCGTCAAGGACGGCGATTACGTCTGAGCTGTTCTGAACGAGCCCTCGGAACCATTGTTCGCTTCTCTGAAGGCCGAGCTTTGCTGCCCTTGCTTCATTGACGTCACGCGCTGTGACTACGACCCCGCCGACTTCAGGATCGTCGGAGAAGTCGCGAGTCGTAATGTCGAACCAGCGGTACTTGCCGTCCGAGGTTTGAAGGCGGCACTCGATTGCGAGCGGAATCTCATTCGCCTGCGAGGGCTCGTCGATTATACCTCTCAGTGATTTTGCCTCTTCCGGGTGTGCAAGCCCCACGGGGTCGGCATCTAGGACAACGCTCGCCTGAAGTCCGAGCACCCGTATCATATTCGGAGACGCGAATTGAGTTCGCCCGTCTTCGCCCACCACTAGAACTAGATCTGCCGACTGTTCGACAAGCGCCGACAGGCGTTGTTCTGCCCTCCGGACGAACCGTGCTTCCGCTAGACGCATCGATGCCAGTGCCTGAGCGATTCGGGCTGACATTGTCTGAAGGGCGAGACTGAACGCTGTGTCGATTTCGTCGGTGACTTCGACGAGAATCTTCCCGAGCTGACCGTGGTCTCCAAGTTCGAGCTCAACAAAGTCGGCGGCATCCCGGCCAATCGCCAGGCTGTCCCACAGGTCTGGGTCCGGTTGCTCAGCTGAAAGCGGCTCTATGTGTGATGTCGTCGTTGGGTCAAGGCGCACGACCAGCTGCCGGGATGAGTCCGTACCTCCAACGACAGCGGCGTACCGCGCATGGTCTCCGGCGACGAGTCGAATCGTCTTCGAGGCGGCGACGGCAACTTCGAGACCTGTGGATGCGTCCAGCAACTCGCGCCCAGATTCCGAAAGCGCCGCATCCATGCCAGCAACTCGTTCCTTTGCACGGA
>CALKOE010000062.1 GCA_938091985.1 uncultured Acidimicrobiales bacterium
GATGAGCTCCAGGAAGCTCTCTGCCAGCCCGCCGCCACCCAGCACGGTGAGCTTTGCCCCGAGCAGGTTCCGTCCACTCTGCGGCGGCCACGACGTGGCTCGGGCGAACGTCGGCATGTCGCGAAAGGCAGTCAGGAGGGCCGCCATGATCCACTCGGCACAGTCCGGTGCGTAGACGCCCTTGCCGCAGGTCCAGAGATGATCATGATCGAGCTTGTCGGCCATCGTTTCGATGCCCGCGTAGGGAAGCTGGACCCAACGGGCGTTGGGTGCAGCGGCCACGACCGGGACGAGCTCGTCAGCCGCGGCAGGGTCGGCCCACACGATTGCATCGGCCTCGGCCAAGTCGGTCACCGTGGCGCCGGCCCGTTCGACGGCGTCGACGAGCGCAGCGTGCATGACCGGTCGACTCCGCGGTTCCACCGCGATCTTGGCTCCGTTGTCCATCAGTCGACGCCGAATTGCCGATCGCCGGCATCGCCCAGACCAGGCACGATGTAGCCGATCTCGTTGAGGTGGCTGTCGATCGAGGCCGTGACGTGGGCATCGGCGGTGCCGGAATCCTTCAGCGCCTCGACGCCTTCGGGCGCTGACAACACACAGACCACCGTGATCGCCCCGGCGTTGGCATCACGAAGGCTCTGACACGCGTGGATCGCCGAACCAGCTGTGGCGAGCATGGGGTCCAGCACCATCACGGGCTGGCCCGCGAGATCGACCGGCACGGTGTCGAGATAGACATCGGGCTGCAGCGTCTCTTCGTTGCGCTTGAGCCCGATGAATCCCGTCCGAGCTTCGGGAAGGACAGCCAAGGCGGCATCGAGCATCCCCAGGCCCGCCCGCAGCACCGGCACGAGCAGCGGGAGCTCGGTATCGGGGCCAAGCGTGATGCCCTTGGTGGGCCCCACCGGCGTCACGATGTCGATGGTGCTTGTGGCGAGGTCTCGGGAGGCCTCGTAGACGAGATGGCGGCTGAGCGTCCGTAGGGCGCCGCGAAAGGCAGGGCGGGTGGTGGTCTGGTCTCGCAGGCGGGTCAGAGCGACGGCTGCGAGCGGATGATCAACGACATGAACGTGCACGGGGCCGACTATGCCACGTTCACAGCGCTGGGTATCGGGTCAGGGGAGGACCTTGAGCACCTCGACCGATGCGTCGTCGCCGTAGAGCTCCGCGGCAAGCCCACGGACGTCGTCACGAGTCACGCCGTTGAGGAGGAAGAAGCGGTCATCGACCAGAAGCGTGTCGAGATCAGGGAACCGGGTGTTGGCCAGATTCTCGAACAGGTAAAGGCCGTTGTTGACGAAGTTGTAGTCGTTGTCGGTCACCTGCACAGCGCGCTCGAACTCGTCGGCCGTGGGTCCGGTGGAGGCGAGTTCATCGAGCATCGAGGTGAGGGCCGTGCGGATCTCTCCGAGGCGGGCCGGGTCGCCGTCGACGGAGATGAACGAGCCGAGTGATCCCGGTCCTTCACGGTCGGCGAAGATGCTGGCGAATCCTCCGTAGGAGGCACCCAGTTCCTCCCGGATTACATCAGTGATGCGGTTGGTGATGATCGTCCCCAGGAGCACTGCAGCGACTTCGTCTTCAGCGGTCGGCTGACCGATGATCCAATCGACTCGCTGCGTGCCGCCGTCGGCGGTGCCTTCGCTCAGCGGTACCTCGCCCGTCACCGCGGTCGTAGGGAGTTGGATGCCGAGGTCGGTCCACGTGTCGGCAGGTCCCGTCGGCAGCGTGCCGAGGTAGCGAGCCGCTAGGTCGAATGCGTCGCTCGCGTCGATGTCGCCGACGATCGCGACATGGAGATCATCCACCTTTCCGAAGCGAGCCCGGAATATGTCGAGCAGTTCGTCGGCCTCGAGCGAGTCGATCTCGTCTTGACGTAGGACGGTCTCGTAGCGTTCGTCCCCGTCGTTGAGGAGCGTCAGGAGCAACTCCTGGGACCGGATATCGGGGTCGGTCTCGGCGATCTCGAGGATGTCCTCGGCGCCTCGCTGCACGGAGCGCAGCGCAACCTCGTCGACCCGCGGTTCGGTCATGGACAGATGGATCAGTGCGAACAGGTCCTCGGCGTCGCTTTCGGCCGCCGAGCCGCTGATCGTCTCGTCCCACTCGTTGATCGACGCCTCGAGCGAGATCGCCCGTGACTCGAGGTACCGCTCGAGCGTTGCCGGCCCGTGGGGCCCGACCCCGCTGAGGAGCACGGCCTGCACGGCGGCACCGGCGACCGACTCATCGGGGTCGTCGAGGGTGCTCCACCCTCCGGAGGATTCCATCACCACGAAGAACGAACCCGAGGTGATCTCGGAGCGTTGATGCGAGACGACCACGCCGTTTTCGAAGGTCCACTCCTCGACATCGCCGTTGAAGGTCGAACGGAGATTCTCCGCGGTCGTGGCGGCCTGCTCGGGCGCCTCCATCAGCTCGTCGATCGCGACGACGGCTTCTGCTACGACCGCTGGTCGGGCATCATCGAGCACCTCGGACAGCTGATCTGCAGTGGGCAGCGCAGTGGCGTCTTCACCGACGGCCAGAACCACCGGCCCGGTGACCTCGAGGATCCAGCGCCAGAAGTTGGTGAGCTCGGCTGTCGTGAACGACTCGATGACGCTGCGTTGGCGCTCGATTCGACGTTCGTCGTCGTCAGCCCCCGAGCCGGTGAGGAAGTGGCTCGTGAGTTGGCCGGCGTAGCTCGCGTCCTGCACGGAATCGAGCGTTTCGAGCTCGTCGTCGAGCGCTGCGAAGAGGAGGTCCTTCACCCGGTCGATGTCGTCGTCGTTGAAGCCTTCGAGCGCAGCCAACAACAGCTGTCCCATGAATCCGTCGAGCGCAGTGTCGAGCTCCGGCGCGCTGATGTTCGTCCCGTAGTAGCGCAGGCCGCGGTTGAACCCGAACGGGCCGAAGAACGGCTCGCGATCGAGGTCGAGATCGCCTCGTTGGAACGCTTCGCTCAACCTGGTCTCGAGCATGATCGCGACCGCGTTCTCGATGAGGGTCATGCGTTCGCCGCCCACAGTGCCGGTGTCTCACACCGGAAGAGGGATGTCGAACGAGAGGTTGTCGGCTCCGGCCTCCGGGTGGGTGACCACGTCAACAACAGGATCGGGATCCAACGCGATGTCGACATCGGGGTGCACGAGAGGACTGTCGGGGTTGGTCAGTTCGGCGAATCGAGCAGTGACCTCCCTCTCGAGTTCATCGAGGGACAGGTCGCCCACCACGACGACAGCCATGTTGTCGGGTCGATACCAGTTCTCGTAATAGGCCCGCAGGGTGGCGGCATCCATTGCCTCGACCAGGCCCGCATCGCCGATGACGATGCGGTCCTCGTAGGGGGTGCCTTCCGTGTAGATCTGCTCGATGCTGGTCTGTATGGATCCGCTGGCGGACTCACGACCCTGGCGGAGTTCGTCGCGGACCACGCCGATCTCCGCAGCAACCTGGTCGGGGGCGATGGTTGCGTTCGCCGACCACTCGGCCAGCACGTCGAATGCGGTGTCGGTGGCACCGGGGGAGAAGGTCGCCGCACCAAGGAGGTAGACGGTCTCGTCGTAGCTCGTGTAGGCGTTGACATCGGCACCGAAGCTGATGCCGAGACGCTGAAGCTGGGCCGTGAGCTCGTTGCCCGGGAAGGCATCGGTGCCGTTGAAGAGCATGTGTTCGAGGAAATGTGCGCTGCCATCGTCAGGAGTTTCCTGCTGCAGCGAGCCGGCGTTGACGACGAGGCGGAGGTCGAGACTGCCGCCGGGCGTGTCGTTGCTGCGCAGGAGGTAGGTGAGGCCGTTGTCGAGCGTGCCGATGCGAATGTCGTCGTCGATCGGCAGGGGAGTGTCGTCCACCTCTGGTGCGGTGGCGGCGGGAATCGCCAGCGGTGTCGGCTCGCTGGTGTTGTCTGGCGGGTCGATGGGGACATCGGGCACGTCATCGACGACGTCGATCGGTGGATCGACCAGCTCGTCGATCCCCGGATCGTCGGCACACGCCGCAGCGATGAGACCGGCGACGAGAAAGACGGAGAGGAGACGAAGGAAAGAGGGCCGCATGGTGCGGCACACTAGCGAAGCGGCGCGGTCAGACGCTCGGTTCGACTGCCCAAGCTTCGAGCGGCGCGTAGCGAGGCTTGATCACTTGCTCGATGATCTGCAGTCGCTCCCTGAACGGCAGGAAGCTCGACTTCATGCCATTGACGGTGAGCCAACGCAGTCGGTCCCACCCATAGTCGAAGGCCTCGACCAGCGCCGCCATCTCGGACGACATCGTCACGCCCGACATGAGGCGGTTGTCGGTGTTCAGCGTCACTCTGAAGCGGAGGTCGATGAGTTCAGCGATCGGATGATCGGCGATCTCGTCGACCACACCGGTGTTGACATTGCTGGTGGGGCAGACCTCGAGGGGGATTCGACGGTCTCGCACATAGTGGGCGAGGCGGCCGAGTTCTCGGCTGCCGTCGGCACCGCGGGTGAGGTCTTCGATGATGCGGATGCCGTGGCCGAGCCGCTCGGCGCCGCAGAACTGCAACGCCTTCCAGATCGAGCGTGGGCCGTAGGCCTCGCCGGCATGGATCGTGATGTGGAAGTTCTCGCGATGGCAGTACTGGAACGCCAGCAGATGATCGTCGGGTGGAAAGCCGTCTTCGGGCCCCGCGATGTCGAAGCCGACGACACCTTGGTCGCGCCAGCGCACCGCAGCTTGCGCGACTTCCAGGGAGTTGTGCTGATGCCGCATGGCCGAGCAGATCACCCTGATCGTGAGGTCGGTGTCGCTGGAGCCGCTCTCGAAGCCGGCCAGAACCGCCTCGATGGTGTCGTCGAGGCTCAGTCCTTGCTCGGTGTGGAGCTCCGGAGCGAATCGAATCTCGGCGTAGACGACACCGTCGGCGGCAAGGTCTTCGGCGCACTCGCGGGCGACCCGTTCGATCGCGTCGGTGGTCTGCATGACCGCCACCGTGTGGGCAAATGTCTCCAGATAGAGGGTGAGATCCTTGCGGTTTGCGCCGCGCTGCATCCAGGTGGTCAGCTCGGCCGGGTCATCGGCCGGAAGGTCCTTGTAGCCGATCTGATGGGCGATCTCGACGATCGTCTCGGGCCGCAGACCGCCATCGAGATGATCGTGGAGCACGACCTTGGGTGCCCGGCGGATCCGGTCGAGCGTCGGGGGTCCGACATCGAGTGCTGCACTGAACGAGGTGGCCATACCCAAGGCTACGCCGGGTCGCGAACCATCGGGCGTAGGGCGACACCCGGCGCGAATTCGACGACGCCGACCTCGATGAACCCGTGGCGGGCGTAGAGGCCGGCACTTCGTTGGGTGGAGGCCTCGAGGTAGGCAACGATGCCCTCCGCGTCGCAAATCGACGTCACCCGGTCGAGCAGGATCGTCCCCATGCCCTGGCCCCTGGCCCGGTCGCGGGCGCCGATCAGGTGCAGGTAGAAGTGGGGTGCGGCCGGCCGGAAACCTTCCATTTCGATGAAGAGCGGAAACGCAGCCTCGACCATCTCGGCGGGGACATGGCGGCTGAATGCGGCGGCGAGTTCATCGTCGTTGCTGCGGATTCCGGGTGGGGTCCAGAGGGCAGCGGCCCGTTCGTCGACCTGATACGTGTGGCCGTGGTTCAGGTAGGACCCGACTTCGGCAGCCATCACGTCGCGGAGGCCAGCTTCGCTGCCGTAGCCCGGCTTGTCGGGATCGGGCATGAAGTGGACCCAGAACGGATCGGTGCGAAAGGCCTCGATCATGGTGTCGATCAAGACATCGGTGTCGCCCGGATTGGAGAGTCGCGATGTCGGTGTCATCAGAAGTCCAATGCAACGTCGAGTCGGGGGGCGGAGTGGGTGATCCAGCCGAGAGAGATCACATCGACGCCGGCCGCAGCGATGGCAGCAGCGCTCTCGGCGGTGATGCTGCCCGATGCTTCGGCCGTCGCTCGCCCGGCGATGGCCTCAACCCCGCGGCGTAGATCATCGCCGCGCAGGTTGTCGAGCAGGATGGTGTGGGCACCGCCGACGATCGCGTCTTCGATCTGGTCGAGTCGATCGACTTCCACCACGATCGAGACGGTGTGGCCGACGCTCGAACGAACGGCGGCGAGGGCCTCAGCGACGCCGCCGGCCGCGGCGACATGGTTGTCCTTGATCATCACTGCGTCGTTGAGCCCGAAGCGATGGTTGTGGCCACCCCCGCAGCGGACCGCGTACTTCTCCAAGGAGCGGAGCCCGGGAGTGGTCTTTCGGGTGTCGGCCACTCGCGCTGCGGTGGCGCTGACCGCGTCGACGATCTCTCGAGTTGAGGTGGCGACGCCACTGAGATGACCCAGGACGTTCAGACATGTGCGCTCGCCTGAGAGAATGGCCCGGGTGGAGCCGCTGAGTTCTGCCAGCGTTGTGCCGGCCTCGACGCGGCTGCCATCGGCCACAAGTGGCGTGGCGGCGACGTCGCCCTCAATGCGATCGAACACGGCGAGGCCGATCTCGAGGCCGGCGACGACGCCCGCCGACCGAGCGACGATGCGTCCACTCGATGTGTGGGCGACGGGGAAGATTGCCGTGCTGGTGAGATCGCCGGCACCACCGAGGTCTTCTTCGAGACAGATCGCCAACAACGCGTCGACGACATGGTGCGGGGGCGGCGCAGGAGTCATGCGCCGGCCTCGACACACGCGTTCTGTCCGACGTGTAGGTCTGAAAGAACGCACATGGCGACGGGCTCGGGCCGCAGTCGTGTGTGGCGGGGAGCACTGCTGACGGCAGTGTGGTCGCTGCGGTGATGGCTCCCTCTCGACTCGCGCCGGTCGAGAGCTGAGGTCGCAACGGTGAGTCCGACGGTGGCGAGGTTGCGCCCCTCGCGGTGGAAGCGAAGCGGATCGGCGAGTGCCTGAATATGTCGCACTGCGTATTCGAGCCCTGCCTCGTCGCGGACGAGGCCGACGTGGTCCCACATGGTTGTTCGCAGTGCGTCGACTGCGTCGTCGACATCGCGTTCGCGTGCGCGGTCGGCGTCGACATCGAAGGCCGAGGCGGCGACTCGGATCTCGTCGATCTGCGGCGACGAGTCGGTCTCTGTCGCTGCGGTGACGGCAACGCGAGCACCGAAGACCAGGCCTTCGAGCAGCGAGTTGCTGGCCAGGCGGTTTGCACCGTGAAGGCCTGTTGATGCGGCCTCGCCGACGGCGTAGAGGCGCGGCATCGAGGTGCGGCCGCGCTCATCAGTGGCGATGCCACCCATGTGGTAATGCTCAGCCGGTGAGACCGGGAGGACATCGACTCTCGGGTCGAGGCCGACACTCTGCGAGATCGCCCAGACCGTGGGGAACCGAGTCGGGAACTCGGGACCGATGTTGCGGGCATCGAGAAAGACCGGACCACTCTGGCGTTGCCAGTGGATGTGGCGGGCAACGATGTCGCGCGGCGCCAACTCGGCGTCGTCATGCGCATCGACCATGAAACGATGACCGGCTGCGTCGACAAGGTGGGCGCCTTCGCCGCGCAACGCTTCGGTGAGCAGCGGCATCGGGTCGAGGTCGCTGTGCAGTGCCGTGGGGTGGAATTGCACGAATTCGGGGTCGCGGACTTCGACACCGGCCCGAATCGCCATTGCGAATCCGTCGCCGGTGACTTCGACCGGGTTGGTGGTGTGTTGGTAGACGCGGCCGATGCCGCCCGTGGCGAGGACGACGGCCCGAGCGATGATCGCGACGTGGTTGCCGTCGGCGTCGAGCGCGAGCACGCCGGCGGCCTGGCCCATGTCGTCCACCAGTAGGTCGAGGGCAAACGTCTGGTCGAGGCAGGTGATATCGGGTCGCTGCGCAACGGCGGCGGTGAGAGTCCGCATGACCTCGGCACCGGTGGCATCTCCGTTGGCGTGGATGATTCGGTGGCGACTGTGGCCGGCCTCCTTGCCCAACGAGAATTCGCCTGCGTCGTCGACGTCGAAGCTGGCACCCAGCGAACGGAGCCATTCGATTCGCTCGCCGGCGCCCTCGGCGACAAGCGCGGCGATCGTCTCGCGACCGAGCCCGGCGCTCACGCGCACGGTGTCGTCGGCATGGAGATCGGGGGAGTCGTCGTTGCCAACAGCTGCGGCGATGCCGCCCTGGGCCCAGCGGCTCGAACCTTCTCCGAGCGCAGTCTTCGACACGACAACGGCATCGCCATGTCCGAGCGCGGTCGAGAGGCCGGCGATGCCGGAACCTATGACGACGCAGCTGGTGGTGATGGTCCGCATCGTGGTCACCTCGCCGGCGGTCCGACCGCGAGCATCGCCTCGACCGCAGCGCGAGCTCGGGCGGCGATGGCCGGATCGACTTCCACCTCGTATTGCATCTCTTCGAGCGCAGTCCGGATGTTCTGCACGGTGATCCTCTTCATGTGGGGACACATGTTGCAGGGGCGGATGAACTCTGTGTTGGGAGCGGCGGAGCCGGCGACATTGTCGGCCATCGAGCACTCGGTGACCATCACGACCTGCTCGGGCTGGCGATCGGCCACCCACTTGGTCATGCCCGATGTGGAACCCACGTAGTCGGCCTCGGCGAGGACGTCGGGCGGGCACTCGGGGTGGGCGATGATCTGCACGCCCGGGTGGGTGGTGCGATAGCGGTTGAGCTGGACACCGGTGAAACGCTCGTGGACCTCGCACGCGCCGGGCCAGGTGACGATCTCGACGTCGACCTGAGAGTCGACCCAGCTCGCCAGGTACTGGTCGGGAAGGAAGATGACCTTCTCGGCCCCCAGGGAGTTGACGATGTCGACGGCGTTGGAGGAAGTGCAGGTGATGTCGGCGGCTGCCTTCACGGCGGCCGAGGTGTTGACATAGACGCAGACAGGAGCGCCGGGGTGCTGGGCGCGCAGCCCCTCGATGTCGGCCGCGGTGATCGACTCGGCGAGCGAGCAACCGGCTCGAGTGTCGGGGATGAGCACGGTCTTCTCGGGGCACAGGATCTTGGCCGTCTCAGCCATGAAGTGCACGCCCGCCATCACGATCACTTCGGCGTCGGTTTCAGCGGCCATGCGTGCCAGCTGGAGCGAGTCGCCGCGTAGGTCGGCAACACCGAAGAAGATGTCGGGGGTCATGTAGTTGTGGGCGAGCACGACAGCGTTGCGTTCTCGCTTGAGGGTCTCGATGTCGGCGATGATCGGGTCGAGGATGGCTCGCTCGATCTCGGGGACAATCCCGTCGAGAGGGTGAGAGTCAGTGGCCGTCATGTTTGGGGGCTCCCGGTACTAATGCTCATGTTGAGTATTACTGGCAACAAACATAGCAGTTACCCGCGCGTGGGACAACGCAGCTGGCAAAACGCGCACCCCGAGTGAGGGGCTCAGCGGTAGGGCTGACCCACTCCCGGGCGAGGACGTTCCCGGATCACGGCGGGTCGGTACCGGAACAGCTCGGCCGGTCGACCGGCACCGGCCGAGGTCCGCTCACCGGTGCCCTCGACCAA
>CALKOE010000063.1 GCA_938091985.1 uncultured Acidimicrobiales bacterium
CGACATCGCTTGCTGCTGAAGGAAGCGAAACGCGTCGGATTCCGAAAGGGCGTGTGCGTCGATCAGGTGTCCTTTCGCCCGGTCGACAAGCTTTCGAACCGCCAACTGCTCTTCGAGGGTGCCGACCTGCTCCTCGAGGGCGCGGGCCTCACGGAAACGAGCCAGCGCCGTCTCGATCGCGGGCACGAGCTCTGCTCGTTGGTAGGGCTTGACGAGATACGCCATGGCGCCGGCGTCGCTCGCCCGTTCGACCAGATCGCGCTGGCTGAAGGCGGTCAACAGAACCACGGCGGTTCGCTTCCCTGCCGCGATCTCTCTGGCGGCTTCGATTCCGTCGAGTCCCGGCATCTTTACGTCGAGCAGCGCAAGATCGGGGCTGTGCTCGGCCACCAGGGTGACGGCTTCGTCACCGCGGCCCGTGTCGGCCACGACCTCATAGCCCTCTGCCCGCAGCGTCTCTACGAGATCGAGTCGGATGATCGCTTCGTCTTCGGCGACGACGACCCTCGCGGGCGTGCTCACGTGTTTGCGGTCAACCGGTCGAGCAGGTCGTCTTGGAGCCGCTCGAGTTCTGCGATCTTCGCCACTGCCTTGTCGCGCGAAGAACGCAGTCGGTCGGCGTGGCGGCTCGCCTTGCGGTGCTCCTTCTCGGCGACGGGGGTCTCCGAGACGAGTGCCCTGATGCGGGCGTCGTCCTCTTCGCCGGCGAGCTGAGAGAGGTGTTCTTCGGTGACGCGAAGATCGTCGCGAAGCGACCGAAGTTGCTCGCCGACCTTGCGCAGTTTGCGCTCTACCTGGGCATTTACGCCGGAGGAGGACATGAAGATCACCTTAGGCTGTGCTGATGCGTTTGTTGGTCGGGTTGCTGGTGGCAGTCGCTTTGACGGCGGCGGCATGCGGCAGCGACGGCGCCTCCTCGTGTATCGAAATCCGAGAGCCGCTCGATCCTCTGTTCACCCAACACGTGATCGATCCTGATGGCCTCACCTATTTGACTGACCCCCCGACGTCCGGGCCTCACCTGTCGGGCCCGTCCGTCTCCGGTCTGCTCGCAGAAGGCCTCATCCCGGCCGCGCAGGTACGCGTGCTCGAAGAGGGCGGCCTGGTCGTCCAGTACGAAGACTCTGTGGCGGTCGAGGACCTGCAGTCGCTGCTCGACGCCAACGAGGTGCCGATCGCGATCGCTCCGGCAGAGTCGCTCCCGTCGCCTGTCGTCGCAACGGCATGGACGTGGAAGCTGACCTGCGATGGCCCGGATCTCGCCAGAATCAGAGAGTTCGCCGGTCGAACGGCGGCAGCGCCCGGAACCGACTGACTGCGTCAGCTCTCGACGTCGGCAGCCAGCCGCTCGAGCGTTGCCTCGAGGTTGGCCGGGTGCTTCTTGGGGTAGCCCATGAGCTCGATGAACTTCGGAGAGATGGCGGTCGACCAGTCGAAGGTGTGGGTGACCATCGTTGATCCCTCGCCCACCGGCTCGCGCTCGAAGCGCCAGCGGTGCTTGCCGAAGTGAGCCCACGCGATGAGACGGTCCTCTTCGTACTCCACGACCGTGGACCACATCTTGTATGGCACACCGAGCTTCATGTCCATGCGAAAGCGGTCACCGAGCGCCAACTGGTCCGGCCCTTCGATGGCTTCTTTCACCGACCCGGAGCCGTCAATCCGGGCTTGGCCGCCGGGACTCGACACCACGGCGAACACCTCAGCCGGCGTGGCATTGACGACTCGGGACTTCGATACGGAGCGTTCGTTCACCATTGCAGCATCCCACGTCACCGATTGGCCGTCGCACTGGCCAATCCCCAAGCCGCCGTGGCCCACCGGGAACCTGCTGGTGCCGCCGGCGTCCTGACGCCCTCATCGTTCTCCTCACGCTGGGCACATTTTCGGTCGATGCCTACCGTGCCGCGTCGGCGCCGCCCGCCCTGAAGGAGACACCTGGTGAGATTTGTCACCGTTGTGCTTGCCATTGCTCTACTCACCACGGCATGCAACGGACACGAGACAACCGCCGCAGACCAGATCATCGACCTGCAGTCGATCGACTCGAGATGGGAGGCGAGCCACGACCTCCACCACAACCACGGAATCATGAATGTCGCGGGGTATGACCGAGCGGCGGTGCGAATGAGGGCGTTTGAACTCACGACGACGGCAACACGCCTGACAGAGGTCGTGCTCTGCCTCACGTGGCAGGCCAGAGGCGCCGAGGGCGAGGTCACCGCTTCAGGACAGAACTGTTCGAACAGTCCGATTCGGGTAAAGGCCACGACGTCCCTCACGCTCCACCAGGTCGGGCCGAAGGTGTCGGACTTCTCCGACCAGAAGCTCGAAGTGTTGGACTCGAGCATCGCCGTCTATCTCAATGGCGCCCTCCAGCAGACGTGTCGCTACCACGACTCGCTCGCCATGAACGATCCCGACGTCTGCGGCGGATTCGCCGAGACCGGCTAGATCACGACGGCCCCGACGCGCGTCGCACGAGCGTTACCGAACGTCTCGCGGCGGGTACGTTGTGCGCCTTGAGCGTCGAGACGCGTGCGATCGCCTTTATTCTCGCCGGGATGCTGTGCATCAGCGTCAACGACACGCTGATCAAGTTCCTGTCGGACGACTGCCCGTTGCATCAGATGGTGTTCGTTCGCTCCGTGATCGGCTTGACGGCGACCCTCGGCCTCCTCCGGATGGAGGGGGGTGCGTCGCTGCTGCGTACCGACCGGCCGGCTCTCCACGCGCTGCGCGCCGTGCTGATCGTCGTCGCAAACATGACCTTTTTCGCGGCCCTCGCAGTGATGCCCCTCGGTGCGGCAACAGCGCTCTTCTTCGTGGCGCCGCTGTTCATCACCCTTCTCGCGATCCCGGTGCTCGGCGAGCCCATCGGCCCGCCTCGGATCGCCGCCATCGCGGTCGGGCTGCTCGGTGTGGGAGTGATGATGGCCCCGGGGGCCGACTGGGGAGGGATCCCGAGGTGGAACTTGCTCCTTCCGGTCGCCGCTGCGGCCTGCTACTCGGGCATGCAGGTGCTCACCCGCAAGCTCGGCGCACAATCAGCGGCCTCGGCGATGGCGATCTACATCCAGGGCACGTTCATCGTCGTCAGCGTCGGGTTCTTCCTGGTCGCCGGCAATGGCCGCTTTGCCGGTGACGGCGAGAACGAGGCACTCGAATTTCTCTTCCGAGCCTGGGTGTGGCCGGCCGCAGGCGACCTCTGGATCTTCGCCGTCCTCGGCCTCATGTCAGCCCTCCTCGGCTACTCGCTGAGCCAGGCCTACCGACTCGGCACGGCGTCCGTCGTCGCCTCCTACGAGTACGTGGCGCTGCCGCTCGCGATCTTCTGGGGTTGGGTGGTGTTCGGGGAGGTTCCCGGTCCATTCGTATGGGTCGGGATCGCCCTGATCGCTGGCGCCGGTCTGGCGGTGTTCGCCCGTGAGCGCGCCCTCGCTCGCCCCGTCGCGTCCGCGCGCCCGATCCGCCGCGGATGATCGGCGAATCGAAAGGGCTGCGGCGCACTCGCCCGGCGCGGCTTCCCCGCACATGTTCAAACGGTGCCCGGGGCGGGACTTGAACCCGCACGCTCGTGAAAGCAACGGATTTTGAGTCCGTCGTGTCTGCCAATTCCACCACCCGGGCAGGGGTGTGTCCGCGCAGCGTAGCCTCGTTGACATGACGCCCCGCACTCGTTCTCGAATCCTTCGGCTCGCGATTCTCGCGGTCATCATCGGGACAATCCGCGAGCTGTCGGTTCGCCGGCACGAAGCCGACCTGCACGACTGGCCGCGGCCATCTTGAGAAAGTCTCCAAGACTTACCAGCGGGTAACGAAACCAACTGCAAGCATCGCGGGTCAGAATGCGAACGCAAGCCGTCGGAGGCACCCGCACATGATCGTCTTCACCTATCCGGGCCAGGGGTCGCAAGCCCCTGGAATGGGTTCGGCGTGGTCTGACCACCCGTCGTGGGAACTCGTCGAAGAA
>CALKOE010000064.1 GCA_938091985.1 uncultured Acidimicrobiales bacterium
CGGCGAGGACTCATCCACCCAAGACCCATCGTTCACGCCGTAGACGCCGGTTGTCGAAGTGAGGACCATTCGGTCGGGGAGAGAGGGGAGCGCGTCGAGGACGCGGGCCGGACCGTCGGTGTAGGCGAGCCGGTACGCCGCGTCGTCACGGCCGGGTGGTGCAGTGGTGAACACAACGACATCGAACTCGGGTAGGCCCGCGAGCGTTGCCGAGTCGGCGAGATCGCCGATCCATGACGAGGCGCCCTCGGTGCCCCGACCCGACCGGTTCAGTGTGGTCACGGCCATGTCGAGCTCGGCCATGCGGGCGGCGAGACCGAGGCCGAGATCGCCCGCTCCGACGATCAGAACTCGTTGGGATCGAACGGGCGGGATGGAGGTCACGAATCGACCGTATCGAGTGGCCCCGCGCTGTCACTCCCCGCCGCTACGGTCGAGTCGAACTCGCCAATCTTGACCCCCGGAGTCAACGTGCCCCGACAGCTCGAATTCGAGCCCAATTACGCCCGCGAAGTGGTCAACGTGCCCGTTGCCGACGAGATGAGCGAGTCCTTCCTCGCCTACTCGTTGTCGGTCATCACCTCGCGTGCGATCCCCGATGTGCGCGACGGGCTCAAGCCCGTTCAGCGTCGCATCCTCTGGTCGATGCTGCAGATGGGAATTCGACCCAACACGCCGTATCGAAAGTCAGCCCGAATCGTGGGCGACACCATGGGCCGCTACCACCCCCACGGCGATGCCGCGATCTACGACACCCTCACCCGCATGGGCCAAGACTTCGCCCGGATGGTTCCGTTCATCGACCCGCAGGGCAACTTCGGCTCGCTCGACGATCCGCCGGCCGCCGCGCGCTACACCGAGTGTCGGCTCTCCGATGCGGCGATGGACATGGTCCGTGAGCTCGATGAGGACACTGTCGACTTCAGGCCCACCTACGACGGTGAGGGCGAGGAACCGACCGTTCTGCCGGCCGCGTTGCCGAGCATCATCGTCAACGGCACGAGCGGCATTGCCGTGGGAATGGCCACCAACATGGCGCCCCACAATCTTCGTGAGGTCGAGCAGGCGATCAGGCTCGTGATGACCCAGCGGCGCCCGAAGCCCACGGTCGATGAGCTGATGAAGGTGCTCCCCGGACCCGACTTCCCCTCGGGCGGCATCGTGGTCGACGAGGGTTTGCGAGATGCCTACGAGACAGGCCGAGGCACCTTCCGGATCCGGGCGAAGGCCCATGTCGAGCAGATCAGCCGTTCTCGCCAGGCGATCATCGTCACCGAGTTGCCGTACCTCGTGGGACCCGAGCGCGTGCTCGGCAAGGTCTTGGAACTCGCCAACAACGGCAAGATCGTCGGCGTTGCCGGCATCGCCGATCTGAGCGACATGAACGGGCTGCGCATCCAGATCGATGTGAAGCCGGCGGTGAATCCGCAGGCGGTCCTGCAGGAGCTGTATCGACTCACGCCGCTGGAAGAGACCTTTGGCGTCAACAATGTCGTACTCGTCGGTGGTGTCCCAACCACGTTGGGCATCTACGACCTCTGCCGTCACTACATCGACCATCGCCTCGAGGTCATCGTCAGGCGCACCGAGTATCGCCTCGCCAAGGCCGAGGATCGCCTCCACATCCTCGAGGGCTTGCTGGTCGCACTCGATGCAATCGACGAAGTCGTCCAGATCATCCGGAGTTCGCAAGACGCCGGTGAGGCCAGGGACCGTCTCGTCGAACGATTCGATCTCAGCGACATCCAGGCCGCTCACATTCTCGACATGCCGCTGCGACGGCTCACTGCGCTGGCCAAGCTCGAACTCGAAGAGGAAGCCGCCGAATTGCGATCCGACATCGAGGGCTACAACACGCTGCTCGGCTCGGAACAGCGCCGCCGCACGCTCGTGTTGACGGAGCTGGCCGAACTCGTCGAACGCCATGGCGTCGATCGTCGGGCCGAGATCGTCGGCATCGACGACATTCCCGTCTTCGAAAAGCCCACCGAGGTGTCGGCCACATTCGACCCCGATGCTGATGAGGCGTGCATCGTCACCCTCTCCACGTCGGGCAATCTCGGTCGTATGCCCACCGATGGGGCCAAGAAGGCCACCGCCGGTCGCCACGACCTGCTGGTCGCCCAGGTGGTCACCTCCACCGGGTCACCGATCGCTGCAGTCACCACCGAGGGTCGCGTCTTCGTCGTGCGGGGTGGCGAAGTGGGAGATGCGGCGGGCCGGAGCCGAGGTGGTCCCGCCGCGCAGCTCCTCGGGCTCAACAAGGGCGAGGAGGTCCTCGATCTCGTTGTGGCCGATGGCGATCCGATCGTGCTGGTCACGGCAAGCGGCATCGCCAAGCGCCTCTCGGTCGATGAACTGATGGGCACGAAGAGCGGCAAGACGGCCATCGGGCTGAAGGGTGCCGACCGCGTGGTCGCCGCCTTCCGGGCCGCCGAAGGCGCGGATATGGCGATCGTGGCGAGCGATGCCCAAGTGCTGCGTCTTCCCGTCGATGCGGTGAGCCTTCAGGGCCGCGGCGCCGGTGGTGTTGCCGGCATGAAGCTGCGTGACGGAGCCAACGTGGTGGGTGCCGGTGCGCTGATCGGCGATGGTGCGGCGATCGTGATCACCGATGGTTCAGGGCTCAAGGCCACTCCCTACGAGGAGCTTCCCCAAAAGGGCCGCGGTGGCCAGGGTGTACGGCTCGCGAAGATCGGCGACGCAGAGTCGGTCACGCTGGCATGGTTCGGCGCGATGCCGGCCGACCTGCTCGCACAGATGGCCGACGACGACGATCCCAAGAAGATCGATCCGAATCCGGTGCCGCTCGACCCCGAGCCGTCGGCGCGCGACCTGGTGCCGGCCCGAACCGAGCGTCAGATCCTGGTCCTCGCGCCCGCACGCTGGTAGGCGGTCAGTCAGCTGCCAAGCGGGCAGGAAAGCCGCCCTTCGCGATCGGGCTCCAGCTCTCGATCCTCAACCGAATCAAACACTTGCCTTGCGCGGTCATGGCCTCGCGATACTCGTCCCAGTCAGAGTGTTCCCCGGAGATCACGCGGAAGTACTCGACCAGCCCGTCGAGCGCGTCGGGCAGGTCGATCACTTCAGCGGTCCCGTCGAGTTGGATCCACTCGCCGTTGAACTCGTCGGACATCACCGTGATGGACGTGAGCGGGTTTCGACGAACGTTGGCCGCTTTTGCTCGCTCGGGGTAGCTCGACACCACGACCCGACCATCGGAGTCGAGGCCCATGGTGACGAGTGACGACTGGGGTCGCCCGTCTCTCCGGGTCGTGAGGAGCACCCCGCG
>CALKOE010000065.1 GCA_938091985.1 uncultured Acidimicrobiales bacterium
CACCTGACCGACGATGCCCGAGTGATGATCGAGTCCTACGCCGGGGATGACGACTGACGCGGCGCTCAGACCATGAGGTGGCGGGCCGAGTAGACCGGCAGGTCGAGCTGGGTGAGCACCCCCGGCGCGGCGTCGACCACGTGGGGGATCGCGTTGATCACGTGCATGGCGGTCGCCAGGCAGCCGGCGTGGTTGTGGTCGCCCTGCCGGGATGACAGATGGAGTTCGACCTTCAGGTCGGGCTCGCCGTCGATGAGGATGCGGTAGCCGTCGCCCTGCGGCCATTCGGGGGCATCCTCGTCGCGCATGCGGGTGACGTGCTCGACGACGATCCGAGGCTCACCGTCGATCATCCCCCGGATCTCGAACCGCATGCCCGAGATGGTCCCGGCGCGGATCGTGCCGCTGGCGATCTCGATGTCCTCTTCGGCTCGGATCACCTCGTGGGTTTCGGTGATGTCATCGAGCTCGACCCCGAGAGCTTCGGCCACCGTGGCGACCACCGGCCCCCACGCCATTGCCGTGGATCCGGGGGAGAGGAGCAGCGAATGGTGCGGCTCCTCCTTGCCGAATCCCATGATGTCGAACAGCGTCGTTGCGTTGTCCCAGGTGGCGTAGTTGATGATTTCCATCATGCGAACCCGCTCCACCTCCTTGCAGAGGGCAAGGGTGTGGACTGCGAGGCCGACATTGCCGAACCCGGGGTCGATGCCCGACGTGTAGAACGACGTCTCACCCTCTTCGCACGCCCCCTGGATCTGGTCGTGGACTCCGGCCTGGCGGGGATTGAGCAAGGGAACGAACGAGGTGTTCACGACGTTCTTTCCGCCGGCCAGCATGCGGCAGATGTCGTCGACCACTTCGCCGGGCCGCACGTCGGAGTTGGCCATGTAGCTGACGCAGTCGGCGTCGAGGGCGAGCAGCGCGTCGGCGTCTTTCGTGGCGATCACGCCGATCGGGTCGATGCCACAGATCTCTCCGGCGTCGCGGCCTGCCTTCTCATCGGAGTGCACCCACAGACCGGCCAATTCGAGGTCGGGGTGTTGGTGGATTGCGGGCACGGCATGAACGCCGACCGTGCCCGTTGCCCACTGGATCACTCGATAGCTCATGTCGTTCCCCCGACTCGTCGACGGCACCGGTGCCGGTCGACCCGCAGTGTTGCACCGCCCGGCCGAGTCGGTCGAACGACGGAGCGTTACGCAATGACGAGGTTTTCGTGGATCATCTTTTTGGAGTGCGCTTTCACTTTGGTTGCGCGGCATGGGTGGTCTCGAGGACCCCGGTTCCCTGATCGTGAGCGACCTCGCCGATGCCGGGTTCGTGGTCATCCAGCCACAGCTGGACAGCACCTGACCGACGAGCGAACTACAGCAAGGGGACGGCGCTGCGAATTCTGCGACGTCGTCCGGCCCGATCACGAACAGCGGATCGTGATGGTGCCGTCATGTGTCTGCCAAAGTGAGGCATGAATATCGAACGACTCGCCGACGCCGCCAAGGAGGCTCGGACCCGGGCCTACGCCCCCTATTCCGGGTTTCGTATGGGCGCTGCGGTACTTACGAGCGATGACCGTGTCCTGACAGGGACGCTCGTCGAGAACGTCTCGTTGGGGCTCGCGATGTGCGCGGAACGCGCGGCGCTTTTTGCAGCGGTCGACGCTGGGTCTCGCCCCGTTGCGCTGGCGGTGATGTCGCCGCGTACCGACGGCACCGTCACCTACCCCTGCGGCGCGTGCCTACAGGTCGCGCTCGAACTCGGAGGTCCAGATACCTTGGTGATCGCTGCCACGACCGACGGTGTTATCGAGCGCTCGACGGTGGGCGAACTCCTGCCCCGGGGCCCCCGAAAAGCCTGATTACGGTCGGAGCCGAGTGCACGTGCTCGCACGCGTCCGGTTCCACTACGCCATGGAGGAATCGAGTACCAGGTCGCCTGGCCCGTCGTGACCACGAATACCGAGGTTTGCTCAGACGGCCTCAGTCGGCGGCGGGCTGCTTTCCGGAGGGAAGATTTTCGGGTTTTGCACGGCTTCGATCGTATGCATCGACATTCCGCCGGCGATCACCGCTCCGGCGATGGTAATCGCGAAGATGATGGCTCCGATGATGAAGATCGTTACTTCACTCATGACTGGAACCGTGGGTTGCGTTCGCTGCGGGATGAAGGACCGGAGTGACCATCAGGGTCCCGAGAGAATGGATCGAGGGGACCCAAAGTCCGACGAAGATGCCGGCCGTGGTTTCGTCCTGGATGAAGTAGAGCCACACCGAGAACAGGAACGAGGCGAATCCGGCGACCATGAACGGAAGCTTGACTTTTAATGCTGGAGGAATTGAGCGCATGCTGTGTCTACGGTCGCGGGCGCGTCTATGGATGCGACATCGGCCACGATTTGTTGCCCGATGACGGGTTGCCGGCGGGCCAGTGCTCGACAGCGATGCAATTGAGACCGCCGCCGATTCAGAGCGAGAACACCGTCTGCCCTTGTCCTCGCGGCCAGCCCAGTGTGGCAGCGCTGAACAGGGATTCAGAAGCTGCTGCTCGGTAGGTCTGTCACGCCTGCTTCGAGAGCGTCGCAGATCGCTACTGCAACGGCGGCGGGGGAGAGGCCGGCGGCGAATCGTGGTGTCTCACCCTCGATCGCCCGGTCGGCCAGGCCCGTTTCGGTGTGGGGCGGCCGGGCGTCGAGGACTCGCACCTTCGACCGGCGGAACTCGCGGCGTATTGCCTCATCGAATGAGCGCAGCGCAGCCTTCGACGCGCCATAGGCCGCCATGCCAGGAAGGTTCTGCTCGGCGATCACACCGGAGATGTTGACGATCGCGCCACCGGGCTCGATCCTCCCGGCGGCGGCTCTCGCCAGCATGATCGGGACGAACGTGTTGGTCAGGAAGAGCTCTTCCATCGCATCGATCGAGAGGTCGGCCACGGCTCCGAACGCAACCACGCCGACAGCGTTGATGACCATGTCGAGACGTCCACCGTGGTCAATGGTCGACTCGATCGCGCGTTCGCATCCGTCCGGCGATCGCAGATCGGTTGCGAGCCTGGCGCCTGCCGCAGGTACTGCGTCCAGACGGTCACTGCGTCGAGCAACGAGTGTCAGCACCGCGCCGCGACGATCGAGTTCGGCGGCGAGTTGGCTCCCGAGCCCACCCGAGGCCCCAGCGATCAGGACGGACGCCCCGGCCACTGGGTGGAGCGGCTCATCTTGCACGAGAGTCCTCTGGTTCGATGGCCGGTGAGGGCAAGGACTGACGGAATCGACCGGGC
>CALKOE010000066.1 GCA_938091985.1 uncultured Acidimicrobiales bacterium
GTACTGAAACCCGGCTTCGTCGCCGATTGCCGGGCTGCGCTCGAGAAGTTCGCGGCCCAGACCGGTCGCTGTGCGGTCGTCATCGGGTTTGCCGATGGCGACGACCAGCCCGGTCGAGCCGTGCCCGACGTGGCTGGGGTCGATCACTTCAATGGGGTGTGGAATGCCGTCGCGGTGTGCGCCGAGGGGCGCGTGTTCGGCACGTACCACAAGCGTCATCTGCCGAACTACGACGTGTTCGACGAGATGCGCCACTTCCGTCCGGGCGATGAGGCTCTTGGCCTCTTCGAGATCGCCGGTATCCCTGTGGGCGTCACCCTCTGCGAGGACTCCTGGATCCCTGATGGGCCCGTCACGCAATTGGCCCGGGGCGGCGCCCGGCTGGTGCTCAATGTCAACGGTTCGCCGTTTCGGGAAGGCAAGCAGGCCGTGCGCGAGCAGGTCATCACCGAGCGTGTGCTCGAGGCCGGAGTGCCGGTCGTCTACGCCAACCTCGTCGGCGGACAAGACGAGTTGGTCTTCGACGGTGGCTCCTTTGTCATTGCCGAGAATCGTGAGGGTGCAGAAGTCGTCGCCCGCTGCAACTCCTTCGCCGAAGGCACGGATGTGTTCGATGTCGAGCTGCCGCAGGTTCGAGCCACCATGGACACGTACCGGGTCGTCCATGTGACCGCAGCGCCGTCCGCTCCCCGTTCGCTGATCCCGCCGCCGATGGTGCCGCGGCTCGATCCGCTCGCCGAGCGGTGGGAAGCGCTTGTGCTTGCCACGCGTGACTATGTCCGCAAGAGCGGTTTCACCAAGGTCTGCTTGGGAATCTCCGGTGGTGTCGATTCGTCGTTGACGGCGGCGGTCGCGGTCGACGCACTCGGCCGAGCCAACGTGCACGGCATTCTCCTGCCGTCGCGATATTCGAGTGACCACTCGCTCGACGATGCCCATGCGCTGGCCGCCAACCTCGGCATCGAAACCTCGACGATCCCGATCGAGCCCGCCCACGCGGCACTCGCCGAAATGCTCCTTCCTCATGTGAGCGACGGCGCGATCGAGGTGGGCGATCTCACCGATCAGAACCTGCAGGCCCGAATCCGGGGCGTCGTGTGGATGGCGATGTCGAACGAACACGGTTGGCTCGCGCTCACGGCCGGCAACAAGTCCGAGGCCGCGGTCGGCTACTCCACGCTCTACGGCGACACCGCCGGGGCCTTCGCCGTGATCAAGGACGTGTGGAAGTCGACGGTCTACGAACTTGGTCAATGGCGCAACGAGGTGGCCATCGCCGAAGTGGGCTCGCCGATCATTCCCGAGAGCGTCCTGACGAAGGCGCCTTCCGCCGAGCTTCGTCCCGATCAGACCGACGATCAGTCGCTTCCGCCCTACGACGTGCTCGATCCAGTCCTGCGCGCCTATGTCGAAGACGACCACACGGTGGCCGAGATCATTGCGATGGAGATTGCCGATCGGGCCGATGTGGAGCGGGTGTGTCGACTCGTCGACATCGCCGAATTCAAGCGGCGTCAGACCCCGCTGGGGGCCCGTCTGACCAAGAAAGCGTTCGGCCGAGATCGACGCATGCCCATCGTCAACCGGTACCGCGGCTAATTTTCATCTGTAGGTCGTGAATTCCACGGCGTTCGCCTTTCGACCTACCCCCAGGAGGATTGGTGCCTCAAGGCTTGACGGCGGTGCAAACCGCGCGTGTCGTAGCGGAACTGCACTGGGCGACCACGCGCCTCTTCGAGGTTCTGGGCCTCTGGGCAGCTGAGGCTGACCGTCCCGACATCGCGGTGTCGATGGCAACGTCGTCGCGCCATCTCGGTTGGCACACCAGCGACCTCGCTGAGCTCTTGCCCGACTCGGTCCTGCTCGAGGGTGAAGCCCAGACCGGCCCGCATACCGATGGTGTCGCAGCAGCCGTCGAGGCGATCCGGGCAATTCCCGGGTCGATCGAACGTCTGGCCGTCGCTCACCGAGTGCTGCTTCCCCGTGTCGGGGCGCGGTGCGTGGGCATCGAACGGGCTGCCGCCAACCACAGTGATGCGGGCCTGGCCCGTGTATTGGCCTTCCTGCTCGCCGATCTCCGCCGTGATCGTGACGATGGTGAGGCCCTCCTCGCGAGACTGCTGGTCAACGTCGAGGTGGTCGAGAAAGCCAACAGTCGAGTGCTCGAGGCCGAATCGAGGCTCGTCGCCGCCGGTGGCCTGCTGCCCACGACGATTGCCGATTGACCTGTTCTGGCGCTAGATCTGTCGACTCAACTCTGGACAGACTTCGAACAGTTCCTCATGATCGGTGTGGGTTACGCCGACCAACTGGTGACGCAGCGACGCCATTGCTCGCCGGGCCCCTAGTTTGTCCCTTCGGACAATACGCGGACCCTTCGGTGGTGGAATCACGATCGCTGGGTATCGTGCATCAACTAGCCGGTAGCGACGAGAGGGCAACTCTGTGGCGAAGGAACGTGTCGAACGGGACGAAGAGGACCTGGTTCGGCTGTACCTCACCGATATCGGTCAATACCCCCTTCTTACGAAGGAGGATGAGGTCCGCCTTGCTCAAGAGATTGAGGGTGGCACCGAAGCTCGTACCGAGATGGAGACCACCGAGGGTGATCTCACGCCGGCCAAGAAGCGCGAGCTGCGTCGAGCCATCCAGAAGGGTGAGGCCGCCGAGCGCACGTTCGTGCAGTCCAACCTGCGTCTCGTCGTCTCGATCGCCAAGAAGTACCAGGCCTCCGGTCTGCCGCTGCTGGATCTCATCCAGGAGGGCAACCTCGGCCTCATGCACGCCGTCGAGAAGTTCGACTGGCGTAAGGGTTTCAAGTTCTCGACCTACGCCACCTGGTGGATCCGTCAGGCGATCACCCGTGGCATCGCCAACACCGGTCGCACCATCCGCCTCCCAGTGCACGCCGGCGACACCCTCGCCCGTCTCCAGAAGGCCCGCGCTCGCCTCGAGCTGAAATACGGCCGCCCGGCGACGCTGTCCGAGCTGGCCATCGAAGTCGAGATGCCCGAGGAGAAGGTCACCGAGGCGCTGCGGTTCGCGGCCGAGCCGCTCTCCTTGTCCGAACCACTGCGTGAGGACGGCGACGCCGAGCTCGGCGACGTCGTCGAAGACCGCTCGGCCGAGTCGCCGTTCGAGGTGGCTGCCA
>CALKOE010000067.1 GCA_938091985.1 uncultured Acidimicrobiales bacterium
CGGAGACCTCCTCGCGGACTGCCTCGGCGAAGAGGGGTCGCGGCGGGGCTGGTGGAGCGGTGGGTGCAATCGGGAGTGTGGTGCGTTCCCGGGCGGGCTCGGGCGTGAGGTCGAAGAGTTCGAGCATCATCTCGACACCACCGACACCGTCGCTGACCGCGTGATGCGACTTCAACAGGAGCGCGGCCCCTCCATCGTCGAGCCCGGTGATGTAGGTGAACTCCCACAGCGGACGGGACCGGTCGAAGGGCTGGACGATCAGGTCTCGTGCGAGTGCCGCGAGCGCCTGATCGTCGCCACTTTGGAGGTGACGCGACCGCAGGTGAAAGCTCAGCCGGAACTCGGGATCGACCGACCAGCGAGGTGCCGCGACGGGATCGTTGATCACCCGCTGGCGCAGACGAGGAACGACTCTGCTCGCCCGGTCGACGCGATGTCGCAGGTCAGCGGGGTCGAGTGGACGCTCGAACCGAACCAGCGCGGCGATCGTCGTGCGATTCCGGGGAAGGCGTTCAACTGCCCAGACCACGGCATCGACATCGCTCATTCGCTCGTCGGCGAGAACCCTGGTCATCGGCGCAGTCTACGGACCCGGCGGTCAGGGGACGCTGGTCGGGACTGTCGTGGTCGGGGGGAGCGTGGTCGTGGTCGGGACTGTCGAGCTGCCGTCGCAGCGGATGCCTTCGGGGCGGTAACGCGCCGTGACGGTGTCGACCTCCGTTCGGTTGTCTTCGACCCAGGTGCGAGTGCGTTGGGTGGTGACGCGGGTGCACGATGTGCCCTCGGTGCGCTCGGTCTGGCCGGTCTGCTCGCCCTTCACCCATTGAGTCGAGTAGAGCCGCACGGTGATCGAGTCCTCCGTAGTGGTCGGCCAGAGCAGGACGCCATAGGGCGTGGTGTTGACGATCTGGAGATCAGGAGCGGGGAACGAGACCGTGGCTTCGCGGCCGTAGGGGTAGCGGCTGATGTAGATCGAGTGGCTCTGGTATTCGCCGAAGTCGAGGCCGGCAAAGAAGGCGGCGTTGAAGAGCGTGGTCGCATACTGCGAGATGCCACCGCCCACAGAACTGCTGAAGACGCCGTTGCTGATCACTCCCGCCGCAACGAAGCCGTCCTCGGTGGTTCGTCGCCCGACGTAGTCGTTGATCGAGAACGTCTCACCTGGCTCGATGACGGCTCCACGGGTGAGCTCTGCGATACGGGCGATATTGATGTTGCGGGTCTGGTTCGCGGTGAAGTTGGTGGTGAACTCGCCAACAACTTCCTGGATGCCGAGTGCCTCGGCCCAGGCCAGCCCTTCCCGGTCGATCTCTTCGACGGGGAAGACGGTGATGACGGCGTCAGTGCCGTCTCGGCGGGCTTCGATGAGCCGTTCTGCGCTGTCGGCGGCGCAGCACTCGGTGCCCTCGAGGGCACCGAGGAGATACAACTCGGCATCGAATCCCACGACGAACTGCACGCCCTCGATCCCATCGATACCGACGGTCGGATAGATCGCGGCGAGTGTCGCCTGCACCTTGTCGGCATCGAACGTCAGGTCGGCGGCTTCGTTGACCCCGCTGACATCGAGCCATTCGCGCAGCGTGGCGCTGGGGATCACCTGAGTCTCCAGCTGGCCGGCAAGACGGACTTCGATCGATGAACCCGTGAGGTCGTTGGCTGCATCAGCCAGAACCGGGTCGCCGATCAGCGTCTGGTCCTCGCTGCTCGGTACCTCGAACTGGTCGGGTCCATCTCCGCCGACAGCGCGCAGGAGCGCCGACTCGAGAGCAGCAACATCAGCGACTGAAACGGTGGCGGGATCGACGGGCACGAACTGACCGTCGAGCAGCTCGATCGAGCTCACTGCGAGCGTCAGATCGAGCGAGTCAGGGCCGAAGTGCGACTCCAGGGTGTCGAGGTCGACGCGCCACACCGGTTCGACCGACCGGTCGCGCACGATCGCGGCACCCCAACGCAGAACGCGGACGGGAAAGCCGCCGCGAGTGTCCTCTGCGGCGTCGAGCGTTGCCTCGGCGTCGAGAACCACGCCGAAGTCCGAGAGGCTCGCGGTGACGCCGTCGTCGCCGAAGGTCAGCGTCACTTCGCGATCGGCGGTCACCGCACGAAGGCGCTCGGCGGCTGTCGTCCGGTCGGTATTGCCGATGGACACGCCCTCGACGGTGACGCCGCGTGGCACGTCGTGGGCCGAGATCACGTCGTCCCACACGAAACGCCCGACGAATGCGGTCGCGACAAGAGCGAAGGCGACGACCGCGAGCCGTGTGGGGGTCAGGGATCTCATGGGCGAGCCGAATGTAGCTGCCGAATTGGTCAGAAGAGCTTCAGGTTGGGCGATTCGATGCCGCGTAGTTCGTCGTAGTCGACCTCCACCCAGTCGATGCCGCGGTCGGTGGCGAGCACCTTGGCTTGCGGCTTGATCTCCTGGGCGACATAGATCCCGCGCACCGGGCGCAGCATCGGATCCCGGTTGAGGAAGTCGAGGTACCGGGTGAGCTGTTCGACACCGTCGATCTCGCCCCGCCGCTTCACCTCGACGGCGACGGCGAGTCCGTCGGCGTCGCGACACATCAGGTCGACGGGGCCGATGTCGGTGGGGAACTCTCGCCGCACCAGCCGGAGACCGTCGGCGATCGACGTCGGGTCGTCGGCGAGCAGCTTCTGGAGGTGCGCCTCGACTCCGTCCTTTTGCAGGCCAGGGTCGGAGCCCATCTCATGTGAGGAGTCACTGACGATGTCATGGAACGTGATCGTCAGGACTTCGCCCTTCGGACTCGTGACGGTCCACACGCCTTCGTCGCGGTCCTCGATCAGCCGGTTGGGCGCATTCATCCAGTTG
>CALKOE010000068.1 GCA_938091985.1 uncultured Acidimicrobiales bacterium
CGTCCTCGGAGACAGACGGCGCGCGTCGTGTGCTCCTCCACCATGTCGACGGCAGGAGACACGAGGCGATGATCCCGGCGCCGTCGCCTCATGGCGACCGGTACCTCGGCTGGCCCGCGGACTTCTCGTCACAGGTTCGCGCCCACAGCACCGACCGTTCCGGGGATCTGGCCGAGTTCAACAGGCAGCTCGCCACCTACGGCATCGCGTTGTTGCACGACTGTGGTGATGCCGAGGGGACCGTCGTGGAGATCGGAAACACGATCGGCTTCGTTCGTCGAACGAACTACGGGACCCTGTTCGACGTGCGGGCTGAACCCGATCCGATCAACCTCGCCTACACACCGGTCGGACTCGGGGCGCACACCGACAATCCGTACCGGGAGCCGTGCCCGACAGTGCAGTTGCTCCATTGCCTGCGAGCAGCGCGTGAGGGTGGTGCCAGCCGCTTCGTCGACGGCTTCGCAGCGGCCGAGCGGCTTCGAACCGAGGCGCCGGACGACTTCCGGATCTTGACGACCACCGACGTCATGTTCCGGTTTCACGCCGACGATGTCGATCTTCGTGCCATCCGACCGATGATCGAGGTCGATCGATCCGGGCGGGTACGAGCGGTTCGGGTGAACAACCGCTCGATGGAGGCCCCTCGGTTGTCGCCGAGTGCCTCGGCACGGTTCTATGCCGCCTACCGTTCATTCGTCGACATGCTCGAAGGTCCAGACTTCGCACTGGAGATCACGCTGCAATCTGGCGAGTTGGTGGCGTTCGACAATCAACGGGTCCTTCATGGTCGGAGCGCGTTCCCCACCACCGAATCACGCCACCTCCAGGGCTGTTACATCGATATCGATGCCGTGCGGTCGGCCGCCCTGCTTGTCGGGGCCTGAAAGCGACCAGGGCCGCCTTGCCCTGAAGCAAGACGGCCCTGTCGTTCACACGTCACGCGCTGCGACGACACCCACACCGGCGGGGTGTGGAGACGTCGCAACCGCCGATCAGCCCTTGGCCTCGGTGAAGGCGTCGGAGAAGTTGATCTCGAAGTCGCCGGTGTCAGCGATGAACTCGAGCTTGCTCTGATCGGTCGGATAGACGATCGGGTCGTCGAGGACTTCCTGATCGATGAACGGCTCCGACGCAGCATTCGGGCTCGCGTAGTAGTTCCAGTTGGTCAACGCAGCACCGTTCTCGGCGTCGAGCAAGAAGTTGATGAACGTGTGCGCAGTGCACGGATGGGGTGCGTCGGCGACGACGGCCATGTTGTCGACCCATCGCGTACCACCTTCCTGCGGGACGAAGTAGGTGTACTGCTCGGGGTCATCGGCCTCGAAGAACTGCACGAGGAAGTTGCCGCTGTAGCCGTGTGTGACGGCCGCCTGGCCCGAGACCAGCAGCTCGTCGTACTGGTCGGAATCGAAGGCGGCCACCCGGTTGGTGGCATCTGCCACGAGTGCCTTGGCCTCGTTGAGCTCGTCGATGCTCGTGGTGTTCAGGGAGTAACCCAGATACTTGAGGGCTGCACCCATGGTTTCACGAGGATCGTTGAGAATCGTGATCGCGCCCTCGAGGTTGTACTCCGCAGCAAGCGCTGGGTCGAAGATCAGACCCCAGGTTTCCGGAACGTCGGGACCAGTCACCGCCAAGTCGACACCGAGCCCGGTGGTGCCCCACTGATACGGCACCGAGTATTCGGCGTCAGGGTCGAAGGGCAGACCTGAGGCGAACTCGTCGGCCAGGTTGCTCAGGTTGGGCACGGCGTCCTTTTGGATGGGCATGATGTCACCCGAGTCGATGAGAATCGAGACCATGTAGTCGGACGGCACGATGAGGTCATAGCCACTGTTTCCCGCCGAGATGATCGGCTGCATGGCCTCGTTGGAGTCGTAGTTGTCCTCGTTGATCGAGACCCCGAACTCCGCCTCGAAGGCGGTCTGCAGGTCGGGATCCATGTACTCGGACCAGTTGTAGAGGTTCAAGTCGCCATCGGTCTCACCGACCGCACAGGCTGCTTCACCGCCACCGCCATCGTCGCCGCCACACGCAGCAGCGACGAGGGTGAGCGCAAGGAGTGCCGCCAGTAGCTGCCCCCAGGTTTTGACTTTCATGGTTCGGTTCTCCCTCTTTCGGGTCTCGGGACTCGACGGCCCAGATAGACCGCGATCTTGTCAGATTTTCACGCGGTCTCGTCGGCTTCCGCACGCAGACCGTCGGCGAGCAGCATCATGGCGATCAATACCAGCGACGCCACCAACATGACGACGGACACTGCGTTGATCATCGGTGTGACCCCTTTGCGGATCAAACTGAAGACGAAGACCGGCAGCGTCGTCGCCCCGGGCCCGGCCGAGAACTGTGTCACGACAACGTCGTCGAGCGACAGGGTGAGGGCGAGCAGCGCTCCCCCGAGAATGCCGGGAAGGATCTGCGGAAAAGTCACGTGGGTGAAGGTCTGCCAGCGAGTCGCGTAGAGGTCCATGGCCGCTTCTTCGAGGCGATCATCCATCCCGGCGAGTCGGGCGCGGACCACGACGGAGACAAAGCTGATGTTGAACGCAATATGGCTGATGATGATCGTCTGCAAACCCTTCGCAAACTCGAAGCCGAGGTACGTGTCGGCGAAGGTGATTGCCTCCGAGAAGAAGATCAGCATCATGATGCCCATCGTGACGTCCGGAATGATGATCGGGAGATACAGCAGTGCATCGAACACTCGCTGACCGCGGAACCGGAAGCGTTCGAGACTCAACGCCGCCAGCGTTCCGAGCACGACAGAGACGACGGTCGACACCGCCGCCACTTTCAGCGACGTCCAGATCGCGCCGTCGTGAAACGCCGTGAGCTGTTCGTTGTCGAGAAACTCGCGATACCAGTCGAGGGTGAAGCCGCCCCATTGCCCGACGAGTCGGTCTCCACTGAATGAGAACACGACCAGCAGGAGAATCGGCGCATAGAAGAAGCCGTAGACGGCGGCGGCGTGCACCCCGAGCATCCGTCGACCCGTTCGCGTCCCGGTCGCGGTCACAGGTTTCGACCTCCACTGCGGAAATACCCAATCGTCGCAGTGAGCATCACGACCATCAGCACCACAGACAGCGACGCACCGAACGGAAAGTTCCGGGCCGTGCCGAACTGGGTCACGATGTAACTACCCAGAAGTACTTCCTTGCCGCCACCCAAAATGTCAGGGGTGACGTACGCACCGAGACTCGGCACGAACACCAGGATCGAACCGGCGACGACACCGGGCATCGACAATGGGAGAAGCACCCGCACGAAACTCTGGCGCGCATTGGCGTAGAGATCCCGACTCGCTTCGAGCAGTGCCCCATCGATTCGCTCGATCGATGCGTAGAGCGGCAGGATCATGAACGGCAAGAAGCTGTACACGAGACCGAGGATGACTGCGAGCTTTGTGAACAGCGGCTCGGGGACATCGACGAGCCACCCGACGAGGAAATCGGGGGCGATCCAACCCGGCAAGTCGATGATCCAGTCAATCACCGTGTCGATACCGAACGCCTCGGCCGTGGTGTTCCACGGACCGTCTTCGGCGAGAATCAGCCGCCACGCATAATTCCGGACCAGGAAGTTCGTCCAGAACGGAATCATCACGAACACGAGCATGAGGTTGCGAACTCGCGCCGACAGCGTCGTCATGAAGTACGCGAACGGGTAGGCAACGACGAGGCAGATGACCGTGGTCAACAGGGCGAGCCCGAGCGAACGGATGAGAACGTTGCGGACGAGTTCCTCACCGAGTCGTTCGTAGGACGCCAGGTTCCAGTCACTGAGTGCAACCCCGCCTCGACTGGTGCGCGTGGCGAACGAATAGACCACCACGATCCCGAACGGGACGGCGAAAAAGACGATCAGATAGATCCACGCGGGGAGCGCAAGGAGGAACCCGCGGCGACGCGCCTGGCGCTGTGCGAGTGCCTCGAACTCCAGCGTCACCCGGTCGGCTTCGGGAATGTCGATTGCGGTCACTCGTCGCCAACCACCCACACGGCTCCTGGGTCCCACCAGATGGAGACGGGTGCACCAGGCTCGTGCAACGCTGCCCCCGGCCGGTTCTCCTCGCGAACCTCTACCTCCATCCAATCCAGACGGACGGTATAGACGCGAGCGTTTCCCAAGTAGGTCACCCGATCGACGACACCCTCGACCGACGGTCGATCCTCAACCGCTTCCGTTGCTGCGATGTGCGCACGCTCTGGGCGCAGGCTCACGGCCACCGCCGTGCCGACGGGCCGGTCGCTCGAGGCCTGCACTCTCGCCCCATTCGCCAGGCACACGGTCGACGAGTCCTCGACGGTGCCCTCGAGCAAATTGGTCTGACCGATGAAATCGGCGACGAAGCGATTCGCAGGGTGTTCGTAGATCTCCTCAGGGGACCCGACCTGCAAGATCCTGCCCTGATCCATGACAGCGATTCGATCGCTCATCGTCAGAGCTTCTTCCTGGTCGTGGGTGACGAAGACGAAACTCACGCCGAGTTCTTGTTGGAGCCGCTTCAGCTCACCTTGCATTTCTTGTCGAAGTTTGAGGTCGAGCGCACCGAGCGGCTCGTCGAGCAGCAGCACCTTCGGCTCGTTGACGAGCGCTCGGGCCAGAGCAACCCGCTGCTGCTGACCCCCTGACATCTGGGACGGTTTGCGCGTCTCCATTCCGGCAAGGCGAACGAGATCGATGGCCTGCGCCGCTTTCGCTCGGGCATCGCCCTTGTTCACCCCCTGCATCCGGAGTCCGAATGCAACGTTGTCGAGCACGTTCATGTGCGGGAAGAGTGCGTAGCTCTGAAAGACCGTGTTGACGGGCCGCTTATTCGGCGGCAGCGTTCCAACCTCGTCGCCGAAGATCTTCAGGCTTCCCTCGGTCGGGAAGTCGAGGCCGGCAATCATCCGCAGTGTGGTGGTTTTGCCACACCCGGAAGGGCCGAGCATTGCGAAGAACTGACCGTCGTCGATTACGAGATCCACGGCGTCGACGGCAACGACATCGCCGAATCGTTTTGTGATTCCTGTGAGCTCGACTGCTGCGGTCATCAGTTGGTTCCCCAGTCGTAATTCTGCTGCACCATCCGCAGGTACGTCATGATCTCCACATCACTGACTCCGTCGGTATCGCGAACTCGATCACTCACCTCCAGCAGGTGTTCGCGATCGCGACAGACGACTTCGGCGAGAACGTCGAATCGACCCGTCGCGACGACCGTGTAGTCGACCGAGTCGATCTGACTGATCTTTTCCGCTGTCGTATCGGCGGCACATGAGACCTTGATCCCGAGCATCGCCTGGAACGGATAGCCGAGTGAGACGGGATCGGTGACCGCCACGATCTGGATCACGCCGCGATCTTGGAGCCGATTGACCCGTTGACGAACGGCGGCTTCGCTGAGTCCGACGAGGGGGGCGAGCCGTGAGTAGGCGGCGCGGCCATCGACCTGGAGTTCGCGAATGATTGCCTTGTCGATCTCGTCGAGATGGACCGACTCCATCAGTGGAACCGCTGCATCTCAGCCATGGCTTCTGTGAGGGCCTGGCGAATGACCTGATTCATGGTGTCGAACTCCGCCTGGCCTGCGATCAGCGGTGGTGACAGCTGGATCACGGGCTCACCCCGGGCGTCGGCTCGACACAGCAATCCCAGTTCAGCGAGGCGGTTCGAGAGGAATGACCGCAGCAGGTGCTGGGCCTCTTCGGCAGTGAAGGTCTCCTTCGTCCCCTTGTCCTTGACCAGTTCGATTCCGTAGAAGTAACCCATCCCGCGCACGTCACCGACGATCGGCAGGTCGGAGAGGTCGTCGAGCGCAGCCCGGAACGACGCCTCGTTCGCCAGTACGTTGCCGCAGAGATCGTCGCGCTCGAACAGGTCGAGGTTGGCGAGCGCCACCGCACACGAGACGGGGTGCCCGGCAAAGGTGTAGCCGTGGAGAAACTGCTCGTCGGTGTCGGCAAACGGTTCGGCAATCTTGTCGCTCACGAGCATGGCACCGAGCGGGGCATACCCGGAGGTGAGCCCTTTGGCCGAGGTGATGATGTCGGGCTGATAGCCGAGACGTTCACAACCGAACATCGTTCCGAGCCGGCCATAGGCGCAGATCACCTCGTCGGAGACGAGCAACACCCCGTAGGTGTCGCAGATCTCACGCACCCGCCGGAAGTACCCGTCGGGTGGCACGAAACAGCCACCTGCGTTCTGCACCGGTTCGAGAAAGACGGCGGCGATGGTCTCGGGACCCTCCCGCAGAATGGCCTGCTCGATCTCCTCTGCGAAGTACGAGTCATCGGCTGCGTGTGGTGGCAGACGGTAGCTATTGGTGGCAGGCACTTTGATCGCGCCGGGAACCAGCGGCTCGAACATGCCCTTCACCGAAGCGAGTCCGGTGATCGACAGCGCCCCCATTGTTACGCCGTGATAGCTGAGATCGCGGCTGATCACCTTGGTCCGAAGCGGTTCACCCTTCGCCTTGAAGTATTGACGGGCGAGCTTCCAGGCCGACTCGACGGCCTCGGAACCCCCGCTGGTGAAAAACACCCGGTTCAGGTCGCCAGGCGCCAGGTCGGCGAGTCGCGCCGCCAGGTGAACCGCCGCCGGATGCGCGTAGGTCCAGATCGGAAAGAAGGCAAGGGTCTCGGCCTGAGCGCCCGCCGCAGCAGCAAGTTCGGACCGGCCGTACCCGGCCTGGGTGGTGTAGAGACCAGCAAGACCATCGAGGTAGCGCGTGCCCTGCGAGTCCCACACGTAGCAGCCTTCACCGCGTTCGATGACCGTCATGCCGTCGACACTGCGGCCGAGACTCGAGAACTGACCCCACAGGTGTCGGGTTGCCAACTCAGCCAGTTCGACGTTCGACGTCATCGTGTTCCCTCCAGCTCGCCACGGATTCAACACCACAACCCGGGCAGCTGCAACCGAATCGGTTGCGCAGGTCGATCTCGGCCAACAGAATCGGTGTTCATGGGCGAGTTGCAGTACGTCAATCTCTCCGTCGAGTACGCCGACGCGCTCGAGGAGCTCGAACTTGCGGTGTTTTCCACGATCAACCCGGACGACCTCTACGACGCAGCCGAACTCCGCGCGCTTGCTGCGGTCTTCCCCGAGGGCAATTTCGTGGTCCTCG
Organism: uncultured Acidimicrobiales bacterium; assembly: GCA_938091985.1. Taxonomy (GTDB): domain Bacteria; phylum Actinomycetota; class Acidimicrobiia; order Acidimicrobiales; family Aldehydirespiratoraceae; genus JAJRXC01. The sequence continues at coordinate 7,121 of CALKOE010000068.1, forward strand.
ACCAGGGCAGACCGGTCGGCATGGGACTCGGCATCCTGACCGACTTCGACTTCGCGCACACCCAGCACTCGCTCTCCGAGGTAGGGGGAACCGAGCTTCACGATCCCAACGCAGACTGGTACTACGGCACCGACATCTCGGTGTATCCCGAGTACCGAGGTCGAGGAGTCGGGCGTCGCCTCTACGAGCTCCGGAAGCAGTGTGTGCGATCGCTCGGCAAGCAAGGCATCGTCGCCGGTGGAGTCATCCCCGGCTACGCCGACCACATCGACGAGATGAGTGCGCAGACGTACATCGACAGGGTGGTGGCCGGCGAGCTGTACGACCCCACCCTCACCTTCCAACTCGAGAACGGGTTCGAAGCCCGCGGGGTGATCGAGAATTACCTCGACGACTCGTCGGTGGGCAACAACTCGGTACTCATCGTGTGGGAGAATCCTGACCGTCACCCATGACTGAATCCGACACCCTCCGCACCCTCACAGCCACCCTCGACCGTCTCTTCGACGCAATGGAGCCGGACCCGGAAAAGCCCGCCGATCTCGACTCGGTCTGGCGGTATGCGCCGCTCGGCTCACGATCACTCGAATCTGGAGTCTGGGAGGCCACCGCGGCGACGTGGACCGAGGAGGACTATCCCGTCGAGGAGGTCTGTGTCATCTTGGCCGGACACCTCCGCCTGACCGACAGCAACGGTGCGACGCACGACCTCCGCACGGGTGACGCGTTTCACCTCCCGCGGGGTTGGTCGGGCACGTGGGAGGTCCTGGAGGACATGCGCACGTTCTACGTCATCCTTCCGTGAGCGATCCGAGCACGCTCGTTGCGGAGGCGAAACCTGCCGT
>CALKOE010000069.1 GCA_938091985.1 uncultured Acidimicrobiales bacterium
GCGTTTCCGCCGTGGTAGACGATGCCAGGCTCGAGCGGGCCGAGGTGGGGTTCGAGAAGCCCGCGTGGTTCATCTACGACGCGGTAGATGGGTCCGGCCTCTGAGAAGAACCTCGGCTTGGCAGCAGCCACGATGACGATGTCGAACAGGTCGCGCCAGGTCTCTCCCTCGGGCATGAATCGATCAAACGACCAACTCATCATGAACTGGGTGTAGCTCCACTCGGAGTTGGTGATGAGCAGGAGCTGTTTGCCGGCAAGTCGTTGATCGCGCAGTGTGGGCACGAGCCCGGGATCGGGGTCGACGAAGCGCTCGGGCTCAGCGACGATCGCCGCCTTGAGAGATCCGTCGGTGTGCACGGTGCCGAGCGCTTGATCGATGGCTCGATAGAGATGGACGTAGGAAGTGATGCCCGGGAGCGGGGCCTGGTCGTGGAGCTCCACGAGTTGGCACCACAGCGACGCCCGGCTGAGCTCGAACAATGTGTTCATGAACTCGAAGCGCTCGTCGCTCAGCTCGACGACGGTGCCGTAGTACGAGTCACGCAGCTCACGAAACGAGAGCGCCGAGCTTCCGTGTTGGGCCCGAACGGCGTAGCCGAATCGGGTTGCCTTCACGAGGTTGCCGAGATCGAGATCAAACGTGAGTCCGAGGGTGTAGGCATCGGGGTCGAACGTGAGGTCACCGACCGGCCAGCCCTGATCGGCAAGCACTCCCTGGGCGTGTTCGAACGCCGCGCGTTCCCAGGCATCCACGAAATAGTGGATGAGGGTGTAGTCCATGTCGTAGCCGATGGCCCGCACGCCGCGAAGGTTCAGGGTGCGGTTGCAGAACAATCCGCGTGATGGCGGGAGCGTTGGTGTCGGATCGTTCACGAGGCCAGTGTCGCACGGCGCAGCGGTTCGATCGCGTCGACATAGTCGGCCAGTCGCGCGGCGATCTCGATCGGGGCCTCCGGGTCGTCAGGGTCGGGGGGCTCCCAGACTTCGGAGATGCGACGCCAGCCGTTCATGCCGAGGAATGGGCCGGCGACGGCTTCCTTCCCGAGTGAGCGGCGCCACGAAGGCGAACCGGAGAGGCGGTCGAGTGCGTCCTGGTTCTCGGCCTCGGTTCGGTACTCGGCATGAAACCCGATCTCGAGGGCGGCGTCACCGTCGAGGCGGATGAGCTGCGCTTCGAAGTGCTCGCGCGCCGCGCTTCCGTCGGGCGGGCCGAACCAGACCTTGAGTCCGCGGCGATGCCACGAGGACTGAGGTTCACCCAGGTCGTCGTCAACGAAGCTCTCGAACGCGTCGAGCACGTGCTCGAAGAACGACTTGTCCACTTCAGTGCAGCTGACCCGTCACCGATTGCGGAGTGAGGGTGACGACACACCGCCCCTCGGCAATCATCGCAGCACGGAACTCGTCCCAATTGTCGTGCTCGCCGGCGACCGCTCGGTAGACCTCCACGAGCCCGTCGGCAGTGGCATCGTCTGCTGCGACGGTGACCGGGGAGACGTCGGCGATCGCGTCGATCGACAGGTACGACCACGAGCTGGGGTCGGAGAAATGAAAGACGGCGCGGTTGTCTCTGATCAGGTTGCGAGTCTTCGCTCTATCGTGCGTGACCGAGATCTTGATCTGGTCGCCGACGACTGCGTAGACGATGTCGGACGACTGCGCTCGGCCGTCTCGGCGCAGCGTGATGAGTGTGGCGTTCGTGTGGTTAGCCGCCCGTGCGAGTGCCTCTGCGATCTCCATGCAGGCGGTCTATCACTCTGGTCCGGTCGATGAAACCAGTGGATTCACCGGGTGCACGACAGTGCTCGCCGCAGGGGCCGCGGTTGTTCAGCTCGCCGGCGCGTCGAGCGCTGTGCGGCGTTGCAAGGCCGGGACGCCCTCCTCGCGGCCGACCAGCGAGGCTCTGCCGACAGCCGCCTTCCCCCAACGGCCGCGGATGTCGTCGACCATCTGATCGAGCACATCGGTGGCTCGCCCCTCCTCTGGGAAGCGCATCGCGAGCTGGATGGCGTCGGGGCGACCGAGCCCGGAGAATGTGATGCCCACGAGCGTGCAGCCCTTTCGGCCGAGTGCTCCACCGGGGCCGTGGGGTCCGTCGATCAGCTCGAGCAATAGATCGTCGGCGGTGGCGGTGAGCAGCCCGGTCTGTTGTGTTGGCTCGATGAGCGTGCGCGACCGGCTCTCATGCTTCATCTCCTGCGTGCGATAGCGGACCGTGACTGTGCGGGCGACCCGTTCGGCCTTACGGAGCCTCGCCGCCACCTTCTCGGCGAGCGCCAACACTTCTCGCCGGAGCTCCTCGCGGGTGCGGACACGATTCCCGAGGGCGCGTTGCGCTCCCATCGAACGGTCGCGTCGAGCACTGTCGACTCGACGAGGATCGAGATTGTGGGCGAGGTCGCGGAGATGACGGCCCGCGTGGGGGCCGAGATATCCCTGCAGATCGGCGCGACCGCTTCGGGCCAGATCGCCGACCGTGTCGACGCCGTGGTCGTGGAGCTTGGTGGCCGTGACCGGGCCGACACCCCACAACACCTCGACCGGCAGGGGATGGAGAAACTCGAGCTCCTTCCCCGGATCGACGTGGAGGATGCCATCGGGCTTGGCCTGTGCGCTGGCGACCTTTGCGAGGAACTTGGTGCGGGCCACGCCCACCGACAACGGCAGTCCCACATCGACGAGCACGCGTGTGCGCAGCTGCGCGGCGATCTCCGGCGCCGGTCCGAACAGGTGCTCTGCACCCGACACATCGAGAAACGCCTCGTCGACCGAGATCGGCTCGACGAACGGCGTGAAGTCGCGGAACCGTTCGAAGACCGCCTCGGAGGCTTCGGAATAGGCCTCCATCCGTGGTTCGACGACGATGGCATTCGGACAAAGCAGCCGAGCCTGGCCGCCGTTCATCGCGGAACGCACGCCGCAGCGCTTCGCCTCGTAGCTGCAGGCGAGCACCACGCCGCCGCCCACGATCACGGGCCGACCGCGGAGGCGGGGGTTGTCGCGCTGTTCGACCGATGCGTAGAAGGCATCGAGGTCGGCGTGGAGGATGGTGGCGTCTCGCGCCGGTGAGGTCATCGGGTCATCATAGGGCGAACAAATGTTCGCATCCAGCGCATGCTGTCACACCCACTGCGGCAGACTGCGGCCATGGCAACTCGTCGATACGGCACGATCGTGCGTCACCTCACCGAGGATCCCGACACCGCGGTCGAGCTCGCCGCCAAACTCTCCGACGAGGTGCTGCACCATCTCGCCGAGGCACTGCGTGACGAGGCTCGCCAGCGGGCCATCAAGAGCGGCGACCACAGCGCCCTTGTCGCCGACACGTTCGAGACCGGCTTCGGGCGTGATGGCCTCGGAGTCGACCCTTGGATTCAGGGCGATGTGATCGTGTGTCCCGGCGCCATGGTGGCGAAGAGCAAGTCCAACCATCGCTGTCGTTTCGTCAGCGTCGACGATGTCTGGATATGGGAGTCGGGCGAGCTCCTGGAGGAGGAGAAGATCTCCAACCCCGGAAAGGAAGACGGATTCCGGGCCGTGGCGCTCCTGCCGATCATCAACGGCATGAGTCTCGATGTGGTCACCGGCCGCGCCCGAGGCGGCCAACACAACGTCGATCGAGTCACCAGCTACGCCGTCCGACGGGGCAAGTTGGTGGAGGTGAGCCAGAGAAACGTGAGCGGTCGAGGAATGCAGTGACAGACTCGGGCATGACCGACGACGGACTCCGTTTCTCGTTCGACGGCGAGATCGAACGCATCACCCTGGCTGAGCCGGGGAAACGCAACGCCCTGAGCCTTCAGAAAATGCAGGCGCTCACGGCTCACCTGAAGGCCATCGACACGTCGGCATCGGCGTCGTTGGTCATCATCGACGCCGAGGGCCCGGCGTTCTCGGCCGGCCATGACCTTGGTGAGATGTGCGGCATCGAGCTCGAGGCGTCGCAGGAGATCTTCGACGCGTGTGTCGAGCTGATGGCGACGATCCACGACATCCGCCAGCCGGTGATCGCGGCAGTCGATGGCATCGCCACCGCGGCGGGTTGTCAGCTCGTGGCGGCATGCGACCTCGCCGTGGCCACTGACACGTCGACGTTCGCTACACCCGGTGTGCGCATTGGGCTGTTCTGCTCGACGCCGATGGTCCCGATCTCTCGCGCGGTCGGTCGAAAGCGGGCGATGCAGATGTTGCTCACCGGCAATCCGATCTCGGCCGCAACGGCTGCCGATTGGGGGCTGATCAACTCCGTGGTGTCCGCGGATGGCCTCGACGCGGCGGTCGATCAGCTCGCCGCCGACATCCTGCGCTGGTCATCGCACACGATCGGTGTCGGCAAGGCGGCGTTCTACGAACAAATCGACCAGAGCGAGCCTGATGCCTACGAGTTCACGAAGCGCGTGATGAGCAGCAATGCCGTCGACCATGTCGCCCAGGAAGGCATCAGCGCGTTCCTCGACAAGCGAGAGCCGGAGTGGCCCGCATGACCCACACCCTCCAGCCCAACGACTTCGTGCTTGAGGTGTCTGATGCCGCTTGGGCTGAACTCGGCCGTCCGGGTGCCCAATGGGCCGGGGCGCAACGTGTCGCGATCGCCGCTGCCGCTCGTGCTGCCTCACCGCGCCCACTTTGGGACCGCGCTCCCGATCTTGCAGAACTCTCCCGAGAGCACTCGGGCGGCGAACTCTCGCCGTTCGTCGCCGCGCTGGTCGAGCGTGTCGCGGTGGAGCCGTCGTCGCTCACTCGTGACCATGTCCACGCGATCACCGATGAGATCGGTGACGCGGCATATGCCGAGCTCGCCTCGATCGTCACGCAAGTGGTCAGCATCGATCACCATGCCGCCGCGCTCGGCAACGAACTCCGTCCGCTCCCGGCAGCGGAGGCCGGAGCGCCGCATCGTCGCCGACCCGAGGGGCTCGCCGACGTGGGCGGCCACATCGAGATGACCGAAGTGATCGAGGGTCCCAACGTTCGGAGATCGTTGAGTCTCGCCGGCGCCGACCACGAGCGCTGGATGATGCTCGTCTTCGCCATGTATTCCGGGAGTCAGTTCGGCGAGATGGTGTGGACGGATCGGGCGCTCACCCGGCCCCAGGTCGAGCTCCTCGCGGCTCGCACGAGCGCGCTCAACGAGTGCTTCTATTGAACGTCGGCCCACACAATGCTGCTCGGTCTGAGCAGCAACGCCGTCGACGTCGAAGCCGACCTTGCCGCCGTCACAGGCAATGTCGTCACAGGCAATGTCGTCACAAGCGATGTCGTCACAAGCGATGTCGACGCGGGTGTGCCGCATGCCGACCTTCTTTCCGCCTTCGCCGAGGCCGCGTGGCGTCGCGACGAGTCGTTGGCGCCGGCGCGAGCGGCGCTGCAGGCGGTCGTGGGTGACGCCGCCGTGGTCGAGGCGGCCCAGACCGTGGCGATCTTTCGATCACTCAACATCGCGGCCGACAGCAGCGGCATCCCGCTCGACGAATCGTGGCGAGGCTTGGCCGCCGAGTTCGTCAGCGACCTCGGGCTCGATCAGTTCCCGACCTCGGCCAACACGCCGGGCTACTGAACGCTCAGGCCTGACGGGCCAGGCGACGAAGCGGAGGTTCGCTCTTCGGGGCCACCTTGCGGGGCGGTAGCGCGGCGATCAGGTCGGTGGTGGCCTCGGCGATAATCGCCACGGCACGTTCGAACGCCTCTTCGGTGGCGGCCGAGGTCTTCTGCACACCACTCACCTTGCGGCAGTACTGGCGAGCGGCGGCAATGATCTCTTCTTCGGTGGCGACGGGCTCGAGCCCTCGCAGCGTGGTGATGTTGCGGCACATGCCACCGACAGTAACCCGCCCTGTCACTCCTCTTCGAGGCTCGCCTCGATGATGGCCAGGATCGCTTCGCCGTACTTCTCCACCTTCACCGGACCGATGCCCGGAACACCGAGCATCTCGTCGTCGTCGATCGGGCGCAGGCGGGCAAGGTCGTAGAGCGTGGCGTCGTTGAACACGACATACGCCGGCATCCCGGCAGCCTTCGATGTCTCGGTCCGCCACGCCTTGAGCTTCTCGCGCAGGCTGGCCTCGGCCAGGCTGCCGACCTCGGGGACTTCACGGGTCCGACGCGGAGCTGCAGCCGCCCTCGCCGGGCGTAGTTCGGGCTCGGGTTCGGCATCAGGATCGCGGGGGGTGGCGAGCTGAGCGATGAACGGAGAGCGAGGCTCCCCGCTCGTGACCAGCACGCTCTCACCGCCGCGAGTGATGGCCACGTGGAACACGCGCCGTTCCTCCTCGAGGTCGGCGGCGAGCCGGTGGGGCATGAGGCCTGCGGTGGCGTCGTGGACGATGACGTGGGGCCACTCGCGACCCTTCACCCGATGAATGGTCGAGAGCCGCACGCCCGACCAATCGGGTTGGGCCGCGGTCAGGCGATCCGACAACCACGACGGGAACTCTGCCGGGTCTGGCTGAACCGCAGCGACGGCGAGGAGTGCAGCAAGGTCGTCGCCATGGGCGCTGCGATCGACCGAGCGGCGGCTTGCATCGAGACGCTGGTCGAGCGCCTGGCCCAGGCCGACCCGGTCACGGATTGCTTCGAGAATGTCGGTTGTGGTCGCGCCCTTCTCGGCCAGAGAGCGGATGAGGCGGACATCGTCGCCGAACGCGATCACCTTGTCGGTGTCTCGCTGCTGATTCAGGCGGCCGGCGAGCTGCTCGAGTTGGCGTGGGCTGCGCTGCTCGCCGACCCACTCCGCCAGCCGTCGACTGATCCCGCGTGGAGGGCGGCGAATGGCCGTTTCGAGGGGGCCGGCCGGTAGGTCTTGCTCTGGGGCTACGGCCAGGCGCAGCCACGCCATGGCGCCGGCCACACCCGTGCGCTCGAGGAAGTTGGCATCAACAGGCGAGCTGGTGGGAATCCCGGCCTCGCCGAGCAACAACATCGGCCCCAGGAGCGTGGCGTTGACCCGGGTGAGCACTGCGATGTCGGCCGGGCGAACGCCTGACTCGACGAGCGTGGTGACCCTTGCGACGGTGGTTGCGAGCGGGTCGCTGTCGTGGGCCACTTCGAGGTCGCCCTCGGTCGAGCCCCGGCCGGGTGCGGCATCGATGGACTTCTCGATTCGCCGCCGGTTGTGTGTGAGCAGTGTGGACGCAGCGGCGACCACCGCAGGAGGACACCGATAGTTGACCTGAAGATCGTGGCTGGTGCTGCCGGGGAAGAGGTCTGCGAAGTCGATCAGCCACGAGGGGGAGGCGCCGGCGTAGCCGTAGATGGTCTGGTCGTCGTCGCCGACGCCGAAGACGTCGGCTTCCGGCCCGGCGAGCAGTCGAATCAGCAGGACGTGAGCGGGAGTGAGGTCTTGGAACTCGTCGACCAGCAAGATGCCGCACGCTCGCCGAGCCGCGGCTCGCGCGACGGGGTCGACGCACAAGACCTCGATCGCACCCAGGATCTGCTCGTCGAAGTCGACCACGCCGGCTCGCTGGAGTCGGGCGCGGAATTCGGGCACCACGTTGGCGAAGTCGCGGACGTCGCCGCCGAACTCGCTTTCGACCGCAGAGGGGGATCGCAAGCCCAGCCGAGTGGCGGTGAGCGCTTCCAGCCAGACGGCCATCGGATCGGCCATTGCCTGGCGGCGGCCGCCGACCAGGTCGTCGAGCACGCGGCGGACTTCTCGCTCATCGATCACGCGGGGAGCTCGCCGCCCAGCGGGAGCGACGAAGGGGCCCCGGCCCGAGAGGATCGCGAGGGCAAGTGAGTTGAGGGTGCGGATCTCGAGACCGGCCAGGTCGGTGGTGCGCTCCTGCATCTCCTCGCGGGCTCGAACGTTGAACGCCACAAGGCAGATCGTGGACGGATCG
>CALKOE010000070.1 GCA_938091985.1 uncultured Acidimicrobiales bacterium
ATCGATCTCGCCAACCGCTACGCGGCCGGGCCCGCCTCATTGCGCATCGCCAAACGCGTGACGCTCGAGGGGTATCACCACCCACTCGACGTCGCGGCCGAGATCGAGGCGCAGGGTTTCGCCGACGCCTTCGCCACAGCGGACCGTGTCACCGGTGTCGCCAGCTTCATGGAGAACGGCCCCGGCAAAGCAACCTTCACCGGTCGTTGAGCAACGCCGTCAGGCAACCTCAAGGTTGTTGAGTCGCGCCGCCGCGAGCCAGAGGGCGAAACCGGCCACGATTATCGGCACCATGATCGCCGTCGTCTGGGCCAGGGTGCCGATGTCGATCTCGACTCCGGTTCGCTCGCTGACAATCGAACTCGTGTAGCCCCGCATCGCGACCTTGGCCGCCGCGCTGCCAAACGCGGCCACCACGCCTTCCCAGATGACGATGTAGCCGAGACCCCACACAATCGAGTTCTTGACGAGCAGCCCGAGGAGCACGAAGAGCGCGCTGTAGGCGATGACGCCGACCACCGAGGCGATCGCCGTCCCGATGATCAGGTCGGTGCCCGCGTCGAGGAGGTATGCGCTCGCCACCATCGGGATCACCGTCAGAGGAAGACTGACGGTGATCGCCGCAAGCCACGCCCCCACGACGATCGCCCAGCGGCGCATCGGTCGAAGCCACAGATAGACGAGCGTGCCGTCTTCTCTCGTGTCGCCGAGCGACGCTGCCGCGAAGACCAGGGCAACGATGGGAACCAGAATGGTGAAGCCGAGGTTGGTCACGGCAGTCACGGCATCGTTGAGCCGGATCTGCTCGACATCCTCTGGCGTGAGCCAGGGCTCGTTGTGAGCGGCTCGGCCGACTGCCCACCCGACCAGCGCAACAACACCGCCGATGAGTGACAGGGCAACAAGGCGTCCCCGACTGACCAGCTGCCGTATCAGCACTCGGTAGGTGATGGCGATCACGCGCGTGGAGGAAACGGAACCGTTCATCGTCGCTCCACCAAGTATCGAAATACCGACTCGAGATCGTCGTCGATGGGCGCAACGCCGCTGAGGCGAATGCCCAGCTCCTTGGCAACCGGCGCGACCCCACGACCGAACGCGTCGACATTCGAGGTGTCGATCTCGAGATCGTTGCCGAGTGACACTCCGTCGACGAGACCCCGCTCGATCAGGGCAGCCGCGAAGCGGCGCGGATCTTCGACATTGACGCGGATCCGGTGTGGTCGATCGTCCATGAGATCGCGCAGCGCGTGATAGTCGCCTGCTGCGGCCAGGCGACCTTGCGCGATCACCAACACCTTGGAACCGAGTCGGGCGACTTCATCGAGCACGTGGCTCGAAACGAGCAGGCACTTGCCTGCCGCGCCCAGTTCGTTGAACAGCTGGATCATCCGTCGACGTTGCACGGGATCGAGGCCGGTGAGGGGCTCGTCGAGAATGAGCACGTCGGGGTCGTTGACGAGGGCGGTCGCGAGCTTGACTCGTTGGCGCATGCCCTTGCTGAACGACCCGACCGGCTTCGGGTCGTCGGCCGACAACTGCACGATGTCGAGCACGCCCAAGGCGGCTGCCCGCGGCTCGGCCATGCCGTGCATCTCTGCGGCGATCGTGACGAACTCGACGGCACTCAACCGATCGAAGAGCGCATCTTGCTGTGGGGCGAGGCCAATGCGGCCGCGCACTTCGGTGTCAGTGCGAGCATTGCGACCGAGCACTCGAACTTCGCCCCTTGTCGGGGACGCCAAACCACACAACATGCGAAACAGGGTCGACTTGCCCGCACCGTTGGGGCCGAGCAGCGCGGTGATCCCCGGACCAACGGTGAACGAGACGTCCGAGACCGCGACGACATCGCCGAAGGCCTTCGTGACGTTGGTGACGCTGACCATGGGGGGAGGGCCGGGCGATGGTGCTGTGGCTGTCGCCGCGCCGGGAGGCGCAGGCGGCGGTGCCGGCAGGCGCGAAGGGGCTCGGCCGCCGCCGGGTGGCGGAGCTGGGGTGGCGTCGGCCATCACGCACCCGCCTTTCGGTAGCGCCACCAGAGCATGGTCGAGGAAGCAGTCACCCAGCCGGCGTTCGCCAAGTAGATCCGTTCGGTAGCGAGCGCCGGGTACTCCCCGGCGTCACCGAAGATGCGAGCGATCATCTCCATCGGCATGTTGACGGGATCGAGCAGCCGCCAGTTGATCGAGAGTTCAGCTCCTTCGACCAGGATCTGCACAACGGTCAGCACGCCGAGCATCACGAGGATCACCGACAGGCTCGCGAACGCCCGGCGGTCGGTGACGCTCGCCGCCGCCATGCTCACGAGGGCATAGACCAGGGAGGCCAGCGTGCCCGACACGAGGATCTTCACGAGCACACTCGCCCAGTCACCGAAGCCCTCGGGACCGAGGCCCGCAAATGTCATGCCGAACAAGTAGAAGAGCGTCGGAACGAGCACCACCATCGCCATGAGGCCGCCGACCGAGAGCAGTTTGGCCGCCATGTAGGTGATGCGGGTGAGCGGCGTCGACAGATAGAGCGACAACATGCCGTCGCGCCGATCTCGAACGAGGGCCTCGGGGGCGACGAGGCCGGTAAAGAGCGCGATCGCCGCCAGCGAACCTCGAGGAAGCGCGGAGAAGTCCGGGATCACACCTTCGAGGATGTCGTTGATGAACTCGTCGCCGCCGACCAATGCGGCGACCCCGACATAGACGATGGCCGGGATGAGCGCGACAACGATGACGAGAACGGGAGCGATCTTGTGCCGCGCCTTGCGACCGAGTCCGAGCACGCTGCGGGTCGAGTGCCATGCGGTGGATCGCACCGCACCCCACACACCCGACCGCTGCCCGTCGAACTTGCGGTATCCGCGGTCGAGAATCTGTGCGTTGCCTTCGGCGGTCATGATTTCGCCGCGTGGAAGAGGTCTTCGAGTTTGCGGCGCCGCTGTTCGATTCGACGCGTACGGGCTCCAGAATCGGCGATCGCATCGCGAACCGCATCGGCGATGTCGTCGGCTGACGCACCGAGCACGTCCATGCGGGTGAACCCGGGGTCGTGCTGCACATCGAGGCCTGCGGCCCGTAGGCGGGCGGCGACCGCGTCGATGGATCCGGGCACGTCGGGAATCTCAGCCAGTTCCACGGTGACCCCTTCGACGTCGCCAACCAGTTCATCCAGCCGACCCTGGGCGACAAGGCGACCAGCGTCGAGCGCGACCACGTTGTCGCAGATGCGTTCGACTTCTTCGAGCAGATGAGACGAGAGCATCACGTCGATCGAGTAATCGGTGCTGATCTGGCGAATGAGGATCAGCATTTCGTCGCGCTGCACCGGGTCGAGCCCGTCGGTCGGCTCATCGAGCAACACGAGGCTCGGGTCGGCGGCGATCGCCTGGGCGAGCTTCACTCGCTGACGTTGACCGGTCGACATCGTGCCGAGGGCCCGGAACCGCTCTTCTCCCAGGCCCACGAGCCAAAGGGCATCGCTGGCTCGGGTGCGGGCTTCGCTGCGGGGCATTCCCCGCACCTCGGCCAGGTGCTTCACGAAGTCTGATGCGGGCATGTCGTCGGGAAACACGTTGCGCTCCGGCCCGTAGCCGACATTGGCTCGCAGTTCGGCTCCCTGGCGCAGCGGATCGAGCCCGAGCACCGACACGCTTCCGGTGGTCGGGGCTCGCAGGCCGAGCACGATGGACATCAGCGTGGTCTTCCCCGAACCATTGGCACCGACGAGGCCGGTGACGCCCGACGGAACCTCGAGCGACAACGAATCGAGGGCGCGGTTGTTGCCAAAGACCATGGAAACGCCGCTCGCCGAAATGACACTCACGGGCGCCATCATGGCGCACTCCGGCAATGCCCGGCGTCCACCCCTGGGATGATCTCTCAGTCGGTCTTCAGGCGGAGAGCCGCCAGCAAACGCTTGGTACGCGGGATCTGCCACCGGTCGCCTGGCCGGTTCAGGATGTAGCCCACGGCCAGTCCTGCATCCGGGTCGGCAAAACCGATCGAGCCGCCGAACCCGAAGTGCCCGAACGACGCCGGGGACACGCCGATCGGACGGTCGTCCTGATGGAGCTGGAAGCCCAATCCGAATCGGCTGCGCTTCAGGAGCACCCGATCGTCCCCATCAACCTGGGTGGCTCTGGCCTCGTCAAAAAGCTCACGGTCGACCGGGCCATGCGGATCGAGGACGGCCGCATAGACCTTCGCCACACCCTTCGCCGTGGCGTGAAGGTTCGTCGAGGGAACCTCGGCCTGTCGCCACACCCGACTCTCCACAAAGTTGCTACCCGCGGTGCTCATACCCGAGATCGTCGAGGGGTTGAAGTACGCGTTGCGCTGGATCAGCGAATCGTCGTCGCCCGACGCAACCGAGGAGTTGGACGGCGCCGTCGGAGTCTTGCCCCCGGAGAACTCGATCTCGCTACAGCGGCCGAGATCTCGGTCGGGCACGCCGAAGCACAGGTCCGCGTCGAGCGGGGCGGCCAGCCACTCGGCCATCAGGTCACCGAATCGGTCGGCGCCGGCCGCTATTCGCACCGGCTCGCCGACCAGGAATCCGGCGGTGTTGACGTGGTAGCCGTGGGCGGTTCCGGGCTCCCACCAGGGATCGGTCGCAGCCAGTGCCGCACACATGCGCCGCCAGTCGGTCGGCACGTCGTCGCTCACCCGACCCCGAAGCGCCGGCAGTCCGGCCTGATGGGTGAGGTGCTGGCGCAGCGTCGACGACTGGCGAAAATCCTTCCAATGCCGGTTCACTGGCGCATCGAGTTCAACGAGTCCGAGCGAGGCAGCGATGAGCGCAATCACCGCCGTGATCCCCTTGCCGACCGAGTACGAGTTGACCAACGTGTCGGGCTCGAACGGCTGCGACATAGCTCGGTCGCGCCATCCGCCCACGAGGTCGACCACGACCTCGCCTTGCGAGATCACACAAAGACCGGCACCGAGGTCGCCGGCGTCGCGGGGTGAGGGCCGGAAGTTCTCTTCGAAGATGGCGCCGATCGACTCCCAACCCGGTGCGACCGTGCCGGCGAGCGGAGGGTCAGTCACCGAGGGTCTTCTCGAGCAGAGTGACCCGTTTCTCTCCGCCGTCGGTGTCCTGCTCGCCCACCGACACAAACCCTCGTGCATCGTGGAACGCCAACGAGCCGTCGTTGCGGGGACGGATGTTCACCTCGGCGAGCATGACGGGCGAGCCGTCGGCCTCGCCGCGAGCAGCGAACTCGGCGTAGAGCTGTGTCCCGATTCCGAGACCGCGACCCGACTCCGACACAACGATGCGGTCGACATAGATGAACGATTCGTAGCGCGACGAGAACCAGGCGTAGTTGAGCGAGTCGTAGTCGACCCCGGGACCGAGTCCGATCATGAAACCGGCGATGGAGTCATCGGTCCCGTCGATCACGAGGAAACTGTGGGCCTGGAGAACAAACCGTTCGAGGTCATCCATCGACAGATGGTTCACCGCCGGCACGGCTGCGTTGTTGTGGACGAGGATCTCGGCGAGATCCGATGGGGTGACGGAACGAACGGTCACCGCTCAGCCGACCGCCACATCTGCGGGAGAACCCGTGGGCGCCGACATGAACTCGTCGCGGATCGCGTCGACGACGCGGGCAGAGGCACCACCGGGTGGATAGGTGTGGAAGCGCTGACGGAGCTCCTCGTAGCGGGCACGGTGATCGCCGAGACCCCGCTCGCGAGCGGCGAGAAGCGCTGCCGTCAACTCCGCCTCGTCGTGACACAGCGGCCCGACGGCCACGTCGGCCAGGTCGTACATCAGCGGCCGATGGTCGACGAAGCTCTCCATGTCGGGGACGTAGTAGACGATCGGGCGCTCGAGCAGCATGAAGTCGAACGGAGCGCTCGAGAAGTCGCTGATCATCCCGTCGGCGTGGGGGTAGGCCTCGCTCGGATCCATGAGCGGATCGATCATGCGGAGGTGCGCGGAGTCGGTGAGCGCATCGGTACCGAGCACGCCTCGATCAGCGTCGACATAGTGCAGCTTCACCGCGATGGTCACGTCGGCGGGCCGCGGAACATGGGGGCCGCCGTCGCAGTGCCAGAGCCCACCCTCGACAGCGCGCGAGTCGTTGGGCGGGTTGCGCCAGCTCGTGTTGGCGATCACATGGGAGTCCTCGCCGAGCAACGGTTCGATCACTTCGAGGATCGCAGGATGGGCGACGGCCGCCTGAGCGGCGGGCGACCGGTTGAGCGTGGCGTGGCGAAAGTCGGCGTAGTCGTCGGCGGTGAACAGTGGTGATCGCACGGTGGGCGGCGACTCGAAGATCTCGACGCTCTCGGCTCTCAACCGCGCCAGTTCCTCGCCACCGAAAACCCCGGGCACGACTGCCCACCCATGCGCCTCGAGTTGTCTCGACGGCTCCGGGCCGTTGTCTCGGAACCACAGGTATTTCTCACGCGTGAGCATCACGGCGCAGCGTAGATTGTCGGATCCGCCGACCCAAGCGCCCATGTGCGTGCGCACAGCGATGTCAGGCCTAACCTTTCCTCAGAAACCCCCCAAACGGAGAAGGCGATGACGCAGGCGACCGTGACCACCGGACCAGCGGCGCGAGCCGTCGGCGCCAAGAAGTACTACGGCGAGGGCGACACCGAAGTTCGTGCGCTCGACGATGTCGACGTGGAGTTCGAGCGGGGCAAGTTCACCGCGATCATGGGCCCATCCGGCTCCGGCAAGTCCACCCTCATGCACTGCCAGGCAGGGCTCGACACCCTCACCGGCGGGCAGGTCTTCATCGGCGATACCGACCTCTCCGCGCTCAGCGAGCGCGACCTCACCCTGCTCCGGCGCGACAGCGTGGGCTTCGTCTTCCAGGCCTTCAACCTCGTTCCGACGCTGTCGGCGCTCGAGAACATCACCCTCCCGATGGATCTCGCCGGCGTGACCCCCGACCAAGAATGGCTCGACGAAGTGATCACCACGGTCGGCCTCGCCGATCGCACCAACCACCGCCCGAACGAGCTGTCCGGCGGCCAGCAGCAGCGCGTGGCCGTGAGTCGAGCCCTCGCCAGCCGACCCGAGATCATCTTCGCCGATGAGCCCACCGGCAACCTCGATTCCACCACTGGCACCGAGATTCTGGCGTTCATGAAGCAGGCCGTCGACAACCTCGGCCAGACCATCGTGATGGTGACCCACGACCCGTTGGCCGCGGCCTACGCCGACCGTGTGATCTTCTTGGCCGACGGCAAGGTCGTCGATGAACTGCTCGACCCCGACGTCGAGCAGGTGCTCGACCAGATGAAGAAGCTGCGCTGATGATCTGGAAGCTCATCCGGCGCAACGTCGCCGGCAAGCCCTTCCGTTTCCTGCTCACCTGCTCCGCAGTCACGGCCGGCGTGATGTTCGTCGTCGGCATCTTCGTTTTCACCGACGGCCTTCGCGAGACGTTTTCCGAGTTGGCCGGCGACATCGAGGGCAATGTCGACCTCGCCGTGCGTACCGAGGTCGACTTCGGTGGCGACTTTGACCGTCCGATCATCGAGGTAGAAGTAGCCGACACCCTCCGCGAGGTTCCCGGCGTCCTGGCCGTGCAGCCCCGCGTCATCGAACTCGGCAACGTCACGGTGCTCGATGGCGACGATGACCCTCAGCAAGGAAGCGGACCGAACATCGGCTTCAACTGGGAGGCCGACACCCCCAACCCCCGCTTGTTCCTCCAGCTCGGTCGGGCGCCCTCTGCTCCGAACGAGTTCGCGTTCGAGCAGAAGTCGTTCGAGGACGGAAATTTCGAACTGGGCGGCTTCTACACAATCGAGGCGCCCGGCGGCGTCTACGACGACGTCGAACTGGTGGGCACGTTCAACTTCGCATCGGAAGACGGCGCGGCTGCGGCCGGCGCCAAGCTCGCGTCATTCGAGCTCGACTGGGCCCTCGAAATCATCAACCAAGGCACTGGCTACAACGACATCACGCTCGTGCTCGAAGACGGTGTCGACCCGCTCGAAGTCACCCGCGACATCCGCGCCGCGATCGGCCCCGGCCTTGAAGTGGTCACCGGTCAAGCCCTCCAAGACGAACAAGCTGAGCAATTCGACGAATTCATCGGCGTCTTCCAGACGATCCTGCTGGTGTTCGCGTTCATCATCCTCATCGTTTCGGCGTTCGTCATCTTCAACGTTTTCTCGATCCTGATCGGCCAGCGCATTCGTGAACTCGGCCTGCTGCGGGCCATCGGGGCGACGGGTCGTCAGGTCATCACCGCACTGATCGGTGAGGCGTTTCTCGTCGGCGTCTTCGCGATGGTCGTCGGAACCGCGCTCGGCATCGGTTTCGGCTGGACGTTGCGTTGGCTGCTGCAACAGTTCGACTTCGGGCCGCAGGGCAACGAGCTCGTCCTCAAGCCCGCCACGTTCATCTGGGGCGCGGTCATCGGCATTCTCGTCACCCTGGCCAGCGCGATCGCGCCGGCGCTGCGAGCCCGCCACATCAGCCCGATGGCGGCATTGCGCGAAGACGCCCGTCTCAGTCGCCGTGTGCCCGCACTCAACCTGCCCCTCGGCATCGTGGTGACACTGGTCAGCTGGGTACTGGTCGTACTCGCCGTGTCGACCGCAGAGTGGGACGTCATCATCCCGCTCGGTCTGATCGCGGCGTTCGCCAACACCTTCGGTCTGCGCCGGGTCAACACCGTCGTCGGCCAATACGCCACGCTCGCGTTCGGTGTCGTGCTCCTCGCGGTTGCCGTGTTCGCCGATCTCGATGTGGTCGCGCTGCTGTCGCTGCTCGGCGTCGCTGCGATCACACTCTTCCTCGGCGTCAACTCGATCAGCCCCGCGCTCGCCCGCCCCGTGAGCAACTTCTTGGGCCGATGGCCGCTGGCCATCCTCCTGGGCATCGGCGGCGTGATCACCACGATCATCGGCGGCGTCGCTGTGCTGGGCTCGATCGCGTTGATCGGACTCTCGCTCGTCGACGTCATCACCGACTTCGACCTCGCCGGAGTGTTCGGATTCTTCGCCGCTTTCATCCCGCTGGCCGCATCACTCGCGCTTCTCAGCGTCGGTATCCGTGCAGTCGACGCCGCGTTCATCATGGGTTGGAGCTGGCAGAAGGTCGTCACGGGTCTCGCGATCTTCATTGTCGGCGCGATCGGCGCGGTCATGGCTCTTGTGGGCCTTGCCGCGCTACTCACCGGCGACTGGGGTCAGGTCGTTCTGCTGGCAATCGGCGGCGCAATCTTCGCGGTGGCGTGGTGGTTGCGACGGTTCGTGCCTTCTGCCATGAAGTCCAACGCTCGAATGGCGCGCGAAAACGCAGGGCGCAGCCCACGCCGCACCGCCTCAGCCGCCGCTGCGTTGATGATCGGGCTCGCCCTGGTGAGCACCGCCACCGTGGTCGCATCGTCGTTCAAGGCGACGTTCGCCGACATTCTCGAGTCGTCGGTCACCTCCGACTGGTTCATCTCGCCGACCAATCAGCAGAACCCCACCTCGGGGTTCAGCACCGAATTGGCCGACGGCCTACGCGGGCTTCCCGAGACCGACAGCGTGCTGAGCTACCAGTTCAGCCTCGAGGCATACCGCACCGAGTTCGACGGCCTCGTGCGCGACAGTTCGGCGACCAGCCTCGGTGCCTCGCTCGAACACATCGACCCCGACGTGATCGAGAGCGACGAGTCGCTGAACGGTCGCAACGCGATCTGGGTCCACGAAGACTTCGCCAACGACAACAGCTTCGAGATCGGCTCGCAATTCTCGATCCTCTTCAACGACGGCTTCTCCGAGGTGGTCACGGTCGCCGCGATCTTCACCGACTCGAGCATCTACGGGAACCGAATCGTCGACCTCGAACTCTGGGCCGACCACTTCACCACCGGTATCGACCAGTTCGTGTCGGTCACGGTCGTCGATGGAGTGGAAGTGGAGCAGGCTCGTACCGCTATCGAGACGGTCACCGATGCCTACTCTCAGGTCAATGTCGACACCCGTGATGAGTTCCAGGACCGTCAAGAGGGCCAGATCGACCAGATCCTGATCGTGTTCAACGTGCTGCTGCTCGTCGCGATCGTCATCGCACTCTTGGGCATCGCCATCACGCTCGCGCTCTCCGTCTTCGAACGAACTCGAGAACTGGGATTGGTACGAGCGGTCGGCATGACATCGCAACAGATGCTGCGCATGGTGCTCTTCGAGGGCGCGATCATCGCCGTCTTCGGTGGTGTGCTGGGTGTCGCCCTCGGCACGGTCTTCGGCTCCGCCGCCGTGGTGGTCATCCCCGACAGCTTCATCCGAGTGCTCGACGTGCCGGTCGTGAGCCTGCTGCAATACCTGGCCATCGCCTCGGTTGCCGGTATCGCCGCTGCCATCATTCCTGCTCGGCGCGCTGCTCGTCTCAACGTGCTCGACGCCATTTCCCAGGGCTGAGCCGCACGGTTCGAAGCATGGGCCGTATGGCCCATGGCGGCCTCAGGTTTGTGTCGGTTCTGCCGACAGAATCCTGATGGACAGCGCAAGGACCAACGACAACACCGTGACGGTGCTTGTCGCCGGCGACCCCGATCGAAGCGACGCGCTCCACGCGCCCATCGGCAATTTCGAGATCGTCGGCCGCTCGGTCACCGGCAACGACGCCATCAACGACGTGCTCACCGAACTACCGGATGTGATGCTCCTCGATGTGCGCATCGAAGATGTCGACCCTCGCGCGGTGTGCCGACGACTGCGCGAATGGGCGCCCGCGACCAAGATCGTGGCCGCCACCCCGATCGACGACGAGCGGGCGTACACCACGATCGTGGCCGGTGCCGCTGGAGCTGTCTCCTTGCAGGCAGACCACGAGCTGCTCGCCCGCACCATTCGGGAGGTCGCCCGGGGTGAAGCCGTGCTCCTGTCGCGCATGGCCGGCCGCCTCCTGCACGACCTCGATGCCTGGGCCCAGCGATCAGCTGACCCGCTCTATCCGCCACCGTCACTCACGGCGACGGAGCGCGAGGTGCTTACCCGCCTCAGCAAGGGCGACGACCCCGACACAATTGCGCGGGCTCACGCCGTCACATCACACCTCGTCAACCTCCACGCCGGCTTCGCGGTCGGGAAGCTTCACCGCTATGTCCACGGCAGCGAACGCATCGCCGCCGAGGGTCACACAACCGGCGCCTGACACTTCGGACACCACCAGGTTTGGCGGCCATGGACTCCGGAGGACGCCGACCGGAGCCCTGTGCCACAGGCTCGACAGCCTTGGCGGTGCCGGCCGTAGACGGCGAGGCCGTCGCCGAGCGTCACCCGCCGATCACGGCCGAGGTTCGACTGGAGCTGAAGGGCCGCCGTCTCGTAGAGACGACGGCGAGTCTCGGGCGCCACCGACTCGAGCGGCGCGTGTGGGTCGACTCCGCACACAAACAGCGCTTCGCACTTGTAGACGTTGCCGATGCCCGCAGCGAGCCGCTGATCGAGCAGCACGTCGCCGATCTCCGCACCTGGATCGGCCCAGTTCTCGACCCGACGAAGAATCTCATCGACATCGACGGGGTCAACGCAGAGATCGGGTCCGAGGTGATCGAGCTCACCGTCGCCTCGTCGGCCGATGGCGACCACCGGCGCAGCGAAGCACACCGCCACCGACTCAGCGGTCTCGAGCACCGCGCGGGCGAGGTGACGCGGCTTTCGCCAGCGAGCACCACGGGCGTAGAGGTCCCAGCTCCCGGTCATCCGGAGATGTGACCGCAGGATCAGACCCCGCTCCACCTCGATCTCCAGGTACTTGCCGCGGCTCTGCACGCGAACCACCACATCGCCGGGCTTCAGACGATCCATCCCGCGCAGCCGAGGAAGCGACACAGCCACGAGCTCACGATCCTCGAGGGCGGGACGAAGACGCAGCGCCACGTTGTGGAGCGTGTCGCCCTCTGGCACGTCAGTCGACGCCGAGCGCTCGGGCCACGTCGTCGGCCAGGCGTTCGATCGCCTTTCGGGCTTCCTTGCTGACCCCGCCGAATACGGTGAACGAGTGGGTGAGCGACGACTCGGTCCGGCTGACCACGCTCACGCCGGCCTGCTTGAGCGCGGCGGCGTAGCGCAAGCCCTCATCCCGAAGAGGATCGAATCCTGCGGTGATCAACACGGTGGGCGCAAGGCCCCAGAGTTCTTCGGCCAACCCAGGACTGGCGCGCACGTCGTGCGCGGCGGTGGGGTCGGGCAGGGCCTGACTCGCGAAGAAGTCGAGGGTCGCGGCCGAAAGCGGGAACGTGTGCGCGCAGGTCTCGCGACTCCCGCTGGACGCGGTGTAGTCGAGCCCTGGATAGACGAGGATCTGCGCCACCGGCTGCGGGGTGCCGCGAAGGCGGGCTTGCTGGCACACCACCGCGGAGAGCGTCGCTCCGGCTGATGTGCCGGCCACCGCGATTCGGGCGGCATCGATACCCAGGCCTTCGGCGTGGTCGAGAACCCATTGATGTGCTGCCACGCCATCGTCGATGAATGCCGGAAAGGGGTGCTCCGGCGCGAGGCGGTAGTCGACCGACACGACCACCGCGCCACTGCGATCGGCCAGAGTGGCGCACAATGCATGGTCGGACTCGAGACCGCCGATCGTGTAGCCGCCCTGGTGATACCAGACGATGGCAGGGGCGGCGCCCGCGGTGGTCGGCGGGTGATAGATCCGAACCGGGAGATCGCCTCCTGGGCCGGGGATGGTCCTGTCGTGAATCGACACGGTCTGGACCGGATCGTGCGAGGCGATCTTCACCATCGCATCGAACCCTTCACGGATCGACTCGAGGGTGGGCGTATCACCGCTTTGTTGCTTCGCCGCTGCGGTGGCGAACACCTGCATCTGCAGATCGAGTGTGGTGCCATCGATCTCGAGCGGCTCACCGGCGATACGCCGAAGGAGGCGCTTGGGGAGCCTGCTCGTAGTGCGGGCAGCGGCTCGGGCGACAGCGATCTTGACCATCTCGATCCGTTACTCGTCGCGCATGACGTCGACGTCGTGAGGGTGGCTCTCGCGCAATCCGGCACCCGTGATTCGAACCAATCGGGTCCGCAGGCGTAGGTCGTCGAGATCGGCAGCGCCGGCATAGCCCATGCCCGATCGCAGCCCGCCCATGGTCTGGGCGATCAACTCGGTCATCGGACCGGCATAGCGAACTCGCGCCTCGACGCCTTCGGCGACGTGTTTGCCCGGCGCTTGGCCGGTGCCGTAGCGGTCGGTTGCACGGCCCCGCATCGCGCCGGCCGATCCCATGCCGCGGTAGGTCTTCCACATGGCGCCATCGACGAGTTCGAGATCGCCAGGTGCTTCATCGACGCCGGCGAGCAGGTTGCCGAGCATCACGCAGTCGGCCCCGGCGACAAACGCCTTCACGATGTCGCCTGAGGTGACCACGCCACCGTCGGCGATGACGGGAACGCCGAGCTCGCGAGCGGCCTTCGCGCACTCGTGAATGGCGGTCATCTGTGGCATACCAGAACCGGCCACCACACGAGTGGTGCAGATGCTGCCGGCCCCGACACCGATCTTGATCACATCGGCGCCGGCCTCGACGAGCGTCTCGACGCCCTCACGGGTGACGACATTGCCACCCACCACCGGCAGGTCGGGCCAGCCCTTTTTGATCGTGCGAACCGCATTGACCACGCCCTGGGTGTGGCCATGGGCTGTGTCGATCACCAGCATGTCGACACCGGCGGCCTCGAGGGCCTCGGTGCGCTCCGCAGTGTCGGTAACCCCGATGGCTGCAGCCACGCGCAACCGTCCGTCGGAATCGAGCGTGGAGTCGGGGTTCTCGATGCGCTTGGTGATGTCCTTGACCGTGATGAGCCCGGCGAGGCGCCCATCGTCATCGACCAACGGGAGCTTCTCGATGCGGTGCTTGTGGAGGATCGCAACCGCTGCATCGAGTTCGGTGCCGACGGGAGCGGTGACGAGCGGGGCGGCGGTCATGAACTCGGTGACCGGCTTCGCGAACTCATCGCTGGTGCAGAAGCGAATGTCGCGGTTGGTGAGAATGCCCACGAGGCGGCCATCTGGGTCACAGATCGGTACACCGCTGATCTTGTGGCGCCCCATCAACGCCTCGGCGTCGTCCAGGGTGGCGGTCGGCGGCAAGCTGATCGGCGACGAGATCATTCCCGCTTGTGCGCGCTTCACCCGATCGACTTCATCGGCCTGCTGCTCAACGGAGAAGTTGCGGTGCAACACACCGATCCCACCGGCGCGCGCGATGGCGATTGCGAGTGGTGCTTCGGTGACGGTGTCCATCGCCGCGGACATGAGCGGGACCCGCAATTCGATACCGGCGAGCGAGGTCTTGGTGTCGACCTCGGAGGGCAACACCTCGCTCCAACCCGGGACCACGAGCAAGTCATCGAAGGTCAGCGCCTCGGCGCCGGCGAAAATCTCGTCGTTCATTCAGTAACGATAGACGCTCCCAGCACTTCAAACTGGCGTCCAGCCGCCGATTGGTGGTGCATGAAGTGGTGTCCGTGGATCGTGGTTCTGTTGCTCGCCGCGTCGTGCGCCTCGCACCAACCGCCCGAAGCTTGGTCGGTGGAGCGAGTCACGCGCACCGACGACCGGCCCGCCGAGTCAGGTGTCTGCAACGACGTGCGGACGTTTGCGCTCGGTTCTCACGCCGCAGAGACAAGTCTCGCGGGCACGCTGGATGAGCTCGCTCGAATCGCGGCGTTGACCGGTGCCACCGCCGCGTTGCCATTGCTCAGCGATCTGGGCGAACTCGACACCGACGACTCACTCACCGACGCCGGCCGACGAATCCGCCAGCACGACCTTCTGGTGCTCGCCAGTCGCTCAATCGATGCGAGTACGGCGACAACCTGCAGCATCCCTGCGTTCAGCGCGCTCTACGCCGCAAGCGGCTTCCCCGAATGCCACTTCGAGATGGAGATTCCCGTCGCGGGCTACACCCCAGTCGGCACCCCAGGAACCTGCTCCGCCGAAGGGCGGCCGACCTTCCTCCCGTGTTGGACCACCGACGGCGACCATCTCGCAATCGATTGCGTCTCGAACCAAATCGTGCAAGCAGTAGGGGATCGATGGGATCCCGCAGGTGAACCCAGACCGATCGAGATCGATCGGGTCGACCCGGATGCCGCTCCCGGCCCTGAAGTACTCGTGCCCAGCGTGACCTCAGAGTGCTCCGCGCTCACGGGTCTCTTCACCGCCGATCCGCTTCCCAACGGAACGATTCCCGACTTCGATCGTCTCGTTACTGTCGCCGGCGCGCTGGATCCTGCCGTCCAGGCAATGATCGACGAATTCATCTCGGCCAGCGTGAGTCCACCCAGTTTCGAGGTGTTCGAAGCCCTCGTGTCAGAACTCGACGAAGCCACGGCCTCGACCTGTGGCTTCCCGCTGGTGAGCGCGTGGGCGTCGATCTCCTCAGCAGCCGAAGTGCTCCCCTGTTGGACGCCGACCGGCGCCAGCTATCCCGCGTTCGAAGCCATCGCCTGCACCTAGCGCGTCGTCGCAACATCCCCGAAGCGCTCGTCGCCCAGGTCCGGGTCATCTTCCCCACCACGTCAAAGCAAA
Source organism: uncultured Acidimicrobiales bacterium (assembly GCA_938091985.1). Classification (GTDB taxonomy): domain Bacteria; phylum Actinomycetota; class Acidimicrobiia; order Acidimicrobiales; family Aldehydirespiratoraceae; genus JAJRXC01. The sequence goes on from CALKOE010000070.1 coordinate 15,514, forward strand.
CTTCAGTGGCGCCTACCTCTGCGCCGAAACCGACGAGGTGATCGACGGAGCCCCCAAACCCCGTCGAGACGATGGCGGACCGACTGGACCCAAGTCGGCGTCCTGTTCTTCTCCGATCGCAGCTGCACCTTCGAGGCATCGACCACACCCACGGCGAAGAGTTTGCGGGCGGTCAGCGTCGGCGTATCGCTCTCCTGCGCCGCGCGGATAGCTCTGGTTCGGACCACTTCGAGTACTGGCGTTCCGGCGACGCCGACGATGAACAGCGTGCCGAGGCCGCGCTGCACCAGCACGCGCGTGATCGCAGCGGCAGTTCCGGGCGGCCAATCGATCCGCGTAGCCAACGCGACCTGCGCAAATGCGGTGACGAACCGATCATCGGGGACCCCGACGCGGACTTCGACGTCACCTCCGTCGGCACTCCGTATCCGCTCGGCGAAAAGGTCGGCGCCGACCACGCCCGGATCGACGTGGACCAAGAGCCGCGGCACGACTGGCACCGGGCTGTCGGGAGCAGGTCGCGCACCTCTGAAGCCACCGATGGGGAGGAGCGCATCAGCGAAAGGAGCACGCCCTTGCCGGATCTCGGCAACGCGCTCGCCACGCATCGTTCGACCCCCGTGATGCCAATGCAACGCACTTCGGTCGGGGATCAGCAGCGCACCGTTGTTCTGCAACCGGTATCCGAACTCAATGTCCTCGATCCCGCGGACCCCGAGATCAGAGAACCCCCCCACGCTTGCGTACTGCTCGGCAGACACCGCAAGCGACGCACCGACCAGTGTTCGAAACATGTCACCCGACTCGTTCTGCAGATCTGCGGTTTCGGCGAACGTCCGCTCGCGCCACGACTGGTCGTCGACGCGTCCGAGCTGCTCGAAAGCAGCGAGGTCGTGATCCCGGATTGCCGCGTGCAGTTCACCTTCTGACATCCCCGACATGTCCACGAAGTTCAGAAACCCGAACGGAACGACCGAGTCACATCGTTCGAACCATCGAAGATACGCCTCGACCACATGACGACTCGGCACCACGTCCACGTCGAGGAAGAGCAGCACGTCCCCCGTCGACGCGCTTGCCGCCAACGCCCGGGCGCGCCCGGCGGCAAACCCTTCGGCATCTTGACGCAACACCCGACACGCAAAGGGGACGTCAAGCTCCGACACGTCGAGCGGTGGCGACGACGAATCGTCTGCAACGATGACCTCGACGAGTTCTGCCGGGTAGGTCTGCAACGCAATCGCCGAAAGTACGCGCCGCAGCGTCTGGTCGGTCGATCGAGCCGGAATGCACACGGAGACGCGGCGATGTGGCGTCCACACTGTCTCAGATGCCGGACGCAAAAGACCCCACTGATTCCCCGGCACCTCGTGGCGCGCGATCGCGGCGGCTCGGTCAGCCATCGACACCACAGAAGGAGAGATCGAGACCGGCACGCACATCGGATGCCTGACCGAGGAAGTACTCATCGTCGGCGCTCCAAGTGTGACCGCTGCTGCTCCGACGCAACAGGTACTCGAAACCATGCGTCCGGTAGACAGATCCGCCCGAACGCTGGACCGCCTCGATGAGACGGCGATCGACGTGGCGCGGCACCGCCGCCCACCCGCCGACATCGGAAAGCGTCGACGTTCGCAGCATCAAGGTCCCACCGGCCAGCGTCGAACTGTACTGCTCCGCACCGCGAGCAAACCGCCGAATCGTCAGGTCCATCGACTCGAGACGAACGAACTCGGCGGCCTTCCCGACGAGATCCGCGCCGGAGTCCTCGAGCGCGCCGACCATGTCTTCGAGGTGGTGGGCGCCATACCAGTCGTCGTCATCCCACTTCGTAACCAGCTCGCCGGATGCACGCTCGGCAAGTGACCGCAGCACCGATCCCAATGGCAACGACTCATCGAAGTGGCCAACCCACGCGGCGTCGCCCAGAACCTCACGAGCGCGCTCGGCATCGCGATCGGACCATCCGGGTCCGTGCATGCCGATCAGCACCTCGTGAGTGCGGACGCTCTGGTGGGCGATCGACCGGAGTGTGTGCTCGAGATGCACCGGGCGGCTGGTCGCGAGCATCACGCTGATCGGCCGCGTCGTCGGGCCGTGGCCGATTGCGCGTCTCGCCGCTCTTCTGATGAGAATGGAGTGGAGTTCGCGGTCGCGATCGTCGGTCAGCGATGCGGCATCCCTCGATGCGGCCAGAGCAAGCGGGCCGGCGTCCGGCGCTGGCCGGTGGTCGACGAGGACCGCGCCGGCCAGTCCGAGTTCGATCATCGACGGCGCGTCGGGACGGGCACGCTCGAAGCGCACAGCTCGTGCTCGGTGTACGCGACGGACCACCCTCGCTGGGTGGCGCGCGTCGGCGAGATGGGAGAGATCGATCACCACACCGTCGTCATCCGGGTCGAAGCCCACTGCGTTGAAAACGCTTCGATCGGCCAGGTCGGAGGTCGGCGCGGGCCGTTTGTGATGGCGGCGGCCGGGAAGCCAACGCAGCAGATCTCGACGCCTCGGCCGCCAACTGGCGGCAGTGCGCATCGTCTGGCGGAGGTCGGCGCCGATCACCCGGAGTCGGTACCGTCGACCAGCGCCCGCCGATGGCGAACGACTGACCTGGGCCGCCGATAGGGCAGTCGAGGCCACCTCGTCAACGTGGGTCCACGGCCGTTCCCACGAAGTGGACGATGTCGAATCCGGACCACGCGCCACCTGATCACTGTAGCGCCCGGCGTTTCGCCCCCGCTCCGTCGTCAGCATCGCGGGAATCCGTCGAGCAACGATCCCCGACACTCATGACCATTGACCTCGCTGTGTTCGGAACAGATCGGCCCAGCAACTGGACCCCAGCGCTACTCTTCCCCGTCATGTCCGGTCGATGCGTCTTGCTGTGCACGAGCAACGGGGCAGGACTCGGACACGTCACACGCATGATGGCCGTCGCCGAGCAATTCGGCCCAGACGTCGACTGCGTCCTCTTCACGCTGTCCGCTGCACTGCCGATTCCGGTCGACGCCGGGCTGCGGGTCGAGCACCTCGCTTCAGCCGGGTACCTCGACGTGACGACCAACGAGTGGCACGAACTACTCGAAGATCGAATGGAGCACCTTCTCGCCCGGTACCGACCCGACGTCGTCGTCTTCGATGGTGTCCACCCCTACCGGGGCCTCACTGACGCGCTCGGACGACGACGCCTCCGGCGCCGACCACATCGGGTGTGGATGCGACGCGCCATGTGGCGGCCAGGCGTCGGCGACAAGACCGTCGAGATCGCCGACCAGTTCGATGATGTGATCGAGCCCGGTGAGTACGCAGCAGCTTTTGACCACGGCGCAACGTCGAAAGTTCTCACCGGCGTACACCGCATCCCACCGATCTGCTACCTGGGGCCGGGCCGCGGCCTCGATCGCGCCGCAGCGTGTCGAGAACTCGGACTCGACGCCCGCGATGTGAACGTCCTGGTGCAGTTGGGTGCTGGCACAATCAACGATCTCGACTCGACGCTCGGGATCCTGGTCGGCGAACTACAACGTGCGGGCACGCACCCTTGCCTGGCACGAAGCGTGCTCAGCGCGCCCACCGACGACCCCGCTGGCGACGTCACCGTCATCAGGAAATTTCCGATCAGCCAGTACACCGAGGCGTTCGACTTCGCAGCGATCGCGACCGGCTACAACTCGTTCCACGAGACGCTCTCGCTCGGGCTCCCGTCGATCCTCGTACCGAACTTGGCCACCCGGACCGACGACCAGGACGCCCGGAGTCGATGGGCAGACGAGCAAGGGCTCGGGCTGCGCTGGGACGGATCCGACGAGCAGACCCTGCGAGAGGCCGTCGCAGCGCTCACTGACGACGAACAGCGCGCACGCATCCGAGCCCGGCTCGAGATGCTGCCGGCCGCCGACGGCAGCCGCAGCGCGGCGCGTCTCATCGAGGGATGGCTGTGAACGCTGCGGACGACACGGGTCGAACCGGCCGGCGTGCTCCGCGAGGGCGGAATGCGTACCTCTGGTTGATCGAACACGTTCCCCACCGGTACGAACCGAATCTCCGCGGCGCCGCAACGGCGGTCAGGAATCGTCGGCTTCGAATCCGGCTCTTCAGAGAACGCTGGATTCGCCGTTTGCGCCGTTCCCTCCGGCGGTCCGAGCGCACTTGGCGGCGCCGCATGCGAACGACCACCCGGTTCGCTGCCCAGCGGCAGCGCACCTCGCTGCGCGCTGGACGGAGAAGAGCGAGGCGAATCCGACCAGCGGTTCAGGCGCTGCGCCACAAACTCCGCCCGACCCCCACCAGGCGGCAAGGTCGAGAGCACGGGGAGCCCATCAGCCGAGACGACACACAACCCGCTCAACAACTTGCGTGGGAACCACGTGGGCGCCTTGCCCGAGTGCTGTTTCCGGCGACCGTCCGACTTCTGGGTGACGGTGAGTTGGTCGCGATCGATGCCACCGGACATTCGACCGCAGCAATCATCGAATGCCAGGACCGACTCCCTCGGCGGGTCCTCGTCGTCACCGACGCGCCATCGGTGGGCGCGCTGCGAACAGCCGGCATACCGTACGAATATCTGCCGACAGCGACAGCACTTCACTCCGTCGAGACGTTTCCCGAACGGCTGCTATGGC
>CALKOE010000071.1 GCA_938091985.1 uncultured Acidimicrobiales bacterium
GAGAGTCGAGCGGATGGACGACCTCGACGCACGAGGAGCCATCGGGCTGGGCGTAGTGCAGCCCCGTCCGGTCGCTGGAGCGGTCGAGCCGCACACCATGGTCGGTGAACCAGAAGCCGCCGTGGGCATCGAAGACCAGATCGTTGGGCGCGCGCATCGGGCCACTCGAGCTCGCTGTGTAGAGCGTCTCGAATTCACCGGTGGCGAGGTCGACGCGTTGGATCGATCCGCCAGTCCAGTCGGGCGGCACCGGTCCGGGAATCGTCATCCCCATCACCTCCTCGAATTCGAAGCAACCACCGTTGTTCGTGACGTAGCACTTGCCATCGGGCCCGATCGCCGCGCCGTTCGGCCCTCCGCCGAGGTCGGCGATCACCGACACGACCCCGTCCGCTCCCACACGGCTCAGCGTGCCGCGGGCGATCTCCACGAGCACGACGCTGCCATCGGCCATCGCGATCGGTCCCTCGGGAAACTGCAGGTCGGTGGCCACGGTCCGGATCTCCGTCATGGCCGCACCCTAGGTCGAGACCGCCCCTAGCGTGGAGGCGTGATTCTCGACGAACTCGAAGAGGTTCTCCGCTCGCGACGCACCGCGAATCCGGAGGAGTCCTACACCGCGCAACTCCTGGCCGATCCTGAACTCGCACAACGCAAGATCATGGAAGAGGCGTTCGAGGTGTGCCTCGAGCTGGGCCGCACCACCAACGACCCTGCGCTGACCGCCCAGGAAGCCGCCGATCTGATCTACCACCTGATGGTCGGGCTGGTCGCCGTCGACGTGCCACTCACCGACGTCTTCGCCGTGCTGGAAGGCCGCCGATCATGAGCGCACGTGTTGCTGTCCCCTCGAAGGGCCGACTCCGAGATCGAGTGTTCGATCTCCTCCGTCATGCGGGCTACAACCTGCGCCAGCTCGGCACCGAAAACGCCGCGCTCGTCGTCGAAGACATCGAGTTCATCGAGATGCGCCCCCGCGATGCCGCGGCGTGGCTGCGAGCCGGGCGCCTCGATGCCGCCTTCATCTCCACCGACACCGCGCTCGAGAACGAGATCGAAGACTGGCCGGCGATCGATCTCGGGTTCTCTCGATCAGATCTCGTTCTCGCGTGTCGAACCGACGCGCCCTATGCCTCGGCCGCCGACCTCGCCGGCAAGACCGTGGCGACACACCTTCCCAACTGGACCAGCCGTTGGTTCGAGGGGAAGGGCGTCGAGATCGAGGTGGTCGCCATGGGTGGCTCCCTCGAAGGAATCTGCGCTCGCGGCCTCGCCGATGCCATCGTCGACCTTCGAGAGACCGGCAACAGCCTGCGCCGCAACTCGCTTCACTCGATCGAGGTGGCGGCGGCGTGTCAGGCCGTCTTCGCTCACCCACCTGCGAGCGACAACCCGGAAGTGGCCAGCCTGCTGCTGCGCATGGAGGCTGCCCGCACCGCCACCACCCGCCAGTACCTCGTCATGCACATCCCGCCCGACAAGGTCGATGACCTCGGCACGATCTTCCCCGGCCTCGCCGCCCCGACCCTGCTGCCGCTTGCCGGGCGAGACGATCTCGTCGCCGTCCACCTCGTCGTACAGCGCGACAACCTGTGGGCCCGATTGGCCGACCTGCGCGCACTGGGTGCCACCGGCATCGTGGCGCTTCCCACCGACGCGATCCTGGAATAGCACCACCCCGTGGCCAAATACTCCGACCTGCCCACCGTGAGCGTCTCGACCCAGGTCGCGGCGTCGCCCTCAGTTCTCTGGCCACTCATCAGCGACATAGAGGTACCGGTTCAGTTCTCCGACGAACTCCAGAGGGCCGTCTGGCTCGCTCCGGCCGACGGCCCGGCCCTTGGCGCCCGTTTCGAGGGCACCAACCTCCACCCTGCCATCGGCGAGTGGACCGTCACGTGCTGCGTTTCGGTCTACGAACCCGAACGAGCATTCGGCTGGGACCCGGGCGGACCCGAGGCACCACTCGCAACCTGGCGATTCACGTTGGAGCCAGACGGCGCCACCACCACGCTTCGCTTCGAAGCACAGATGGGTCTTGGTCCGTCGAACCTCACTCCGGTCATCGAGGCAATGCCCGAACGCGAAGAGGAGATCGTCGCCGGTCGTCTCGACCAATGGCGGTCCAACATGGCAGCGACCGTCGAGGGCATCAAAGCACTCGCCGAGTCGGAGCCAATCTCCTAGGCGAACACAGCAGCCAAGCGCTCCAGCGTTGTCTGCATCCCCGACTCGTTGTGGACACCGCGGTCTTCCACACCTGAGATTGCGGTGCTGGCCTCGCGCATCTCCTGCGGGATCAGGTTGGTGCTGTATTCGGTGACGCGACAGCCGCTGCCGGTCGCCTCGATTGCATATCCCCACTTGGAGAACACGAAGTCTCCCACGCTACAATCGAAGAAGAACCGTTCGTTGGGCACCAGGTCGACGATCTCCGCGGTGGTGCTCCACTCCTTGTCGCCCAGCTGGTTGTGGCCGGTGAACTGGGCACCGACGGCGGCATGGTCGAACCCCTCGTTCCACTCCGCTCCGATGGTCTCCGGCGACCACTCGCCCATTCTGGTGATGTCGGTGAGGGCGGCAAAGACGGCCTCGGCCGGTGCGGCGATGTCACGTGACACTTCAAGATCAAAGCTCATGAACGAAACCGTAGTCCGACGGCCTCAAGGACCGAAACGGCGCCTACAGCAGCGACCAGTCGGGGCTCGGACTCCGGGTGTGAGCAAGAAGCCGTCGCGTTGGAAGTCATCGATGAGCGGTTGAGGCAGGACAGGCACGGGATCGAATCTCCGATCCTCGCTCCGGCGACGGCGGATGGTCTGCCCAGGCGATCGCAGCCGGTGACCTAGCGTCGTTCTCATGCCGGGCCTTCAGATCACCCCGCCGCCAGCGGTGCGCGACGCCTTTCGTGTGTCAGGCCCCGTTCATCGCCTGGAGGGTGGCGACGAGACGTCGGTCCGAGTCGCCGACGTCGTGTTGAAGCAGGTGATGAATCCCACGCTGGCGAACTGGACCCAGGAGCTGTTGGCCGAGACCGAGCACGACGCCATCGAAGTGCCCGCACCGCTCCGGAGCCATCAGGGCGAATGGGTTGTCGATGGGTGGGTCGCCACGAAGTTCGTGCCCGAGTTGCGTTCGGGACTCGGTCGGTGGGCCGAGGTCGCCGAAGCCGGACGAGCGTTCCATGCGAGCATCGCCAGCTGGACCGGTGGTGTCGACCCGGTCCTTGCGCGCACTGACCGTTGGGCCGAAGCCGACCGCTTCGTGTGGGAGGAGCGCGATCTCGAGCTGAGCAACGAGGCCGGCGAACTCATCGAGCGTCTCCGGGCACAGGCGAATCCGACCGGACTTCCAGCTCAGGTCGTCCACGGAGACCTCACCGGCAACGTGTTCTTCGACGCCGATGACCGACCCGTCATCCTTGACTTCTCGCCGCTCGTGCGGCCGCCCACCTACGCCATCGCCATCGTGGCGGCCGACGCTCTGCTGTGGCATTCCGCCGACCCCGCGGTGCTCGCCGCGACCTCCGTCGCAGCCGACGCGCTTGCACGGGCAATCCTCTTTCGTCTCGTTTCGGAGCAGCTCGCGGTCGCCCCGCGACACGGGGCGCGGCTCGACGACCACCGGCGCGTGCTGAGCTTGCTGGGATGGTGAGCGCCGTCACCGCCGACCCCGCGCCGAAGTTCTATCAAGTGATACTTTCACCGTATGGGCGATGACGCGACCGCGAAGCGGCGGGGAAGCTACAAGAGCTCAGAACTGGTGCGAGGGCGACTCATCGATGCCGCGATCATCGAGTTCGCCACCCACGGATTCGAGGGCTCCTCGACCCGCGCGATCGCTCGACGCGCCGATGCCCATCAGCCCCAGATCAACTACCACTTCGAGTCGAAAGAGGCGCTCTGGTACGCGGTGATGGACCGCATGATGGAAGAGGTCGACGAGCATCTCGACAACGACGAGACCGAAATCAAGGCGATGATCGAGCACCTCATTCGTGGCCTTGTTCGGTTCGCTGCGGCTCGACCCGAGCTCAATCGGATGATGATTCACGAGGCCTCTGCGCCGAGCCAGCGGCTCACCTGGCTGATCGAGACGCACATCCGGCCCCGCTACGACCTGTTCATTGCCGGCTGGATCGAGCTCCGCGAGGCCGGTGTCGCGCGCGACGTTCCGCCCGAGCTCGCCTACCACCTCATGATCGGCGCGGCATCGCTGCTGCACGCCAATGCGCCCGAAGTCGAGCAACTGATCGGGATCACACCTAGCGATCCCGCCACGGTGCAGGCCCATGCCGACACGATGGTGCGGCTGTTCCTCAACGACTGAAGGCAACCCACGGGTCCGACCTCAGTCCCCCTCGCAGAAGGCCTTGATCTCGTCCATGTCGGCTTCCACGGCTCGGGCGACGACACGACCGAAGAGCGGCACGGTGAGCCGAGCGAGCAGTGAGTGAGGTCGAGCCTCCATCACCATCTCCATCCGAGTCGACGCTCCCAGCTCGGAAAGCGAGAACGTGGTGTCCCATACCGCGCCGCCGGTATCGGAGACCAACCGAACCAAGCGAGGCGCCTCGTACTCTGTGACCTCGAGTTCGGTGGTCGCCTCGCGCTTGCCCATCACCCGCGTCTCACGGAACCGCGCGCCGACCCCCGCCGTGATCTCATTGAGGTGTTCCACTTCAATGATGTGGGGAATGGCCTCGCGGAACCGGTCGATGTGGGCGACGCAATCGAAAACCTCTTCGATCGACGCGGCGATCGTGCGCGCTGTTCGTATGGAGCTCACCGAGCGAGAGACTATGCGGCCAGGTCAGCCAGCAGGGACACAAGGTGCTCTCGAGACGCGCTCGCAGTCGGTGCCTGGTCGACGATGGCCGTGGCCACATCGTCGACGACGGCCGAGGCGTCACGAACGAGTTCCTCTCCGGCATCGGTGAGGGCGGCCAACGCAAGTCGGGCATCTCGCTCTCCCCGCTGGGTTTCGACGAACCCCAGCTTCTCCAACGGCTGGAGTGCACGCGTGACTCCCGAGGGCGACAGACGCACCCGATCGGCGAGATCGACGCGACTCGCCCGCTGTTGGGGTGATTCCGCGATCGCGCGAAGCAGGCGGTACTCGGCGAATGTGATGCCCTTGATGTGCGACAGGCCGCTCTCCAGCTGCGAAAGCAGGCGATCCCAGCTGTTGGCGATGGCGAGCACGAGCTCTTGATCGGGCGACGGTTCGAAGTCCATGGGAACACTCTACACGCACTGCGTGCGTAATCACGGATACTTCACGGATCCCTCAGCCTTACCCAAAACTCCTTACTTCCACGCCACTTTCGCCGAATTCATGAGGGATGGAACAGGAGACATTTCTGTCTTCGCGGCTGACCTCTGAACCGGTGAGCCGACGAACGATGATGAAGACGGGCGCCGTCGCGTCCGCCGGCATCTGGGCTGCGCCGTCGGTTCTCTCGCTCGGTGCAACGGCATCTGCCGCCGGCAGCTGTGCAGCACCTCCCCGCAGGGTCGATTTCTCCCGGTTCAGCGGCAACCTCCCGGCCTCGTTCACCTCCGATGACGGCGCGGTCACAATCGACTTCTCGATGACCGACCCGTTCGGGGTCCAGGACCCCGCATGGGACGGCGTGATCTTCAGCGGCAACATGAACGGGCTCGACAACCCGGTCGTGACCGCAATGAACGGTGCGACCTTCGGCGATTTCGTCCGGCTGCGCTTCGACTTCTCCGTACCCGTGTGCCCGAGCTTCTATCTCGTCGATGTCGACCGGGCCGAGTTCACCTCCAACGAATTCGAAGACACCGTCCGAGTAGTTGGCCGCGACGGCGGCGGCACGCGGATCGACCCAGCCTCGTTCGCCCTCGGCGGCGCACAGACTCAGGTCAACGCCCGCACGGTGCGCGGCCTGAGCTCAACGAGTGGGGCCACCGGCAATGTGCTGGTGACCTTCGACCAGCCGATCGAGCGGCTGGTGATCCGCCATCAGGACGACTCGTCACTCAGCGGCTTCCAGTGGGTCGGTATCCACGACTTCCACTGGTGCTGACCAGCGTCAGCGAGTGATGCCGCCGCTGACCAACGCATCCAGCAGCTCCACATCGGAGCCCGAATCACTGAGCTGCTCTTGGCCTCTGGCGATCCACGCCGTTGTCGGCGCGGCGTCGTACATGCCGGCGAGACCCACGATGAACCCACCGGCGTAGACGGCAACGTTGCCGCTCACCACGAAACCGAGAAAGCCCACCAACGCAGCCGGCTCGGCGAAGGCCACCCGGATGAAGAATGCGCGCTGGGCCGTCGCTCGAGCCATCGGCAGGGTCGAGCCGCTGACCGCAGGAACGAACTTTGTCGACAGGACCTGTGCGAACACCCCGAGGCCGATGACGACAGCCGCAACGAGGCGACCGTCGACGCCTCCTCCGGGCAGCACCGCGTCGATCACCGCCACCAGAACCCCGATCACCACCATCGACACGGTGAAGGTGACCCACGCCATCCGCATGACCGTGAGCCCATCGGTGGAGCCGAGCGCCACTCTCATTCCGCGAGTGGGGATGAGCGCCATCGGCGCTCGCCTGATGGCTTGGCCCCAACCCGGATCGACCGCTCGGCTCATGGGCCTCACGCTACCGGCGGGCGGCTGACCCAGGATCAGCCCTCTTTGGCAAAGAGCCAGTCGAGCGCGTGCGCCGCGAAGTCGAGGTTGAATCTCGGAACGTGCACACCGTCGACAATGGTCCACAGTTCGGCCGATGTACCGGGTGCACAGCCTTCCTCGTGGTACATCACCGTCGACTCAGCTCCCGGCAGGTTCGCCACCAGATCAAGATCGGGACGGGTGCCCACAACTTCCGTGTTGCACCCGAGGAACCCCGCATGGCGCTCGAGCATGTTCTCTGCCCCTGGCGAGAACTGAGAGTCGTCATAGGAGATCGTGGAATCGGCAGTGCCGTGGATCTGCAAGACGCTCACCGGCTCGGTGCGGGGCTCACAGTCATCGGGGTCCCGGAAGCTCGACGCGGCGAGGGCCGCGATGGCAGTGATGTGCTCGCTGGCCTCGCACGCCATCGTGTAGCTCATGAAGCCGCCGTTGGAGTGGCCGAAGAGGTACACCTGATCCTCGTTGATGTTGAAGGTCGACTTCGCTTCCTCGATCAACGATGTGAGGTAGCCGACATCGTCCTGCGGTGTGCCACAGCACGACGCTCCCGAATACCAGAACCGGCGCCCGTCGGGGCCGACGGTTCCATCGGGATGGACGAGCACAAAGTCACGGGTGTCGACCTGCTGGGTCACGCCGAGAATGAACGACTGGATCGATCCGAACGCACCGAAACCATGCAGCACCACGACGAGCGGGTACTCCTTCGAGGCGTCGTAGTCGCCGGGAACCACGAACTCCGACGGACGCTCAGCATGGATCGTCTCGGGGAGCGGGCACAGCGAAACCGGACAGAAGTCGCCGTCGACCACCCGGTTCTCGATCGGCGGGGCCGTGCGACATGGCTGACCACGCAGGCTGTTGCAGTCGGGAAGCGGAGTGGGCACGGCCAAGCCCTCGACGATCGGAAGCGCGATCGAGGATTGGTGTCCGTCACCGGTGCCGATCACGTGGGTGGCTTCGGCCCCGGGCCCGTCGAGTTCGAACTCCCACCGAGCGGTGTCGCCGCCGGGGGTGTTGATCGTCAGTCGGATCGACGAACCGGCTCGGAACGCGTGGGCGAACGCCGGAATCTGGATACGTCCGAGCGTCCACTCGCCGGGCTCCATCAGCTCGAAGTCCTGTTCGCGACCGTATTGCACCGGCTGCAGCTCGGTCGATGACTCATGCAGGCCGCGGTAGGCCCACTCGAGTTGACCGACCTGCACCCGCACCTCTTCACCATCGGGTCGGATCTCGGTGAGCAGCGCCTCGAGCTCGGCATTGTCGGCATCGGACTTCACCCAGAGGTCGACGCTCGCTGTGCCGGCCATGACCACATCGGAGGTGAGGGGTGCGCTCTGGAATCGCGCGTTTTCGCCTTCGGCTTGGGGGATCCACTCGACGGTCGGGTTCGACCAGATGTCGCCGCCCACCCACCAACGGGTCTGGCTCACCTCGGGGTTCGGGTGGAGCGCGACGCCGGCGCCGGGCTCATCGGCACCCGACTCGGCGAGTTGTCCGTCGGCCTGGAGGTAATACCGCTGTGCAGTCGTGCCGGCCGGAGGCCAGGCATCGGTCGAGAACTCCCATGCCGCCACCGGAAGGTAGGGATCGCCGCCGGCTCCGTTCTCCATCAGGACACGGATCGGGTCCTCCGATTCCCATCGAGCCAGGGCCTCGGCGTGGGTCGACACGTCGGTCCAACGGTCGGCCGGGAAGGGCACGTTTCCGCCGAAGATCCCATCGGTCAGCACCGGGGTGAGGAAGCCCAGCGCGGGATTGTTCGACGGCACCTCCTTGGTGATGTAGAGGTCGAGGAAGGCCGCCCACTCCGCGAGGACCTGGGGAGCGAATCCATCGGCGTGAAGCCCGTTGAAGATCGTCTGATGAACCGATTCGGCGCTGTCGAACTCGCCGAGCAGATCGCCGAAGCTCGGCCCTGTCTGCTCGTCCTGGAACGCTGACGTGAGGAAGACTGCCGCTTCGATGTCGCCCACGAACTCTCGGATGTCGAGCGGTCCGGCGACCTCATCGGTGTAGAAGGGATTGGAGCGCGCCTTCTCGGTCGCGTCGACGTTTTGGAGACGCAGCTGCTGGTTGTCGTCGCACTGGTTGTCGCCCTCTTCGATGAGTTCGCGCACCCAGCCCGTGCCGTAGGGGGCGGCGTTGCCGAGCACCTGATCGGCCCAGGAAGTGGCGAAGCCGGTGTTGAGCAAGCCACCGGGAGCGAGAATGCCCGTGGCGGTGTCGCCGTAGACGCTGAGGGGAGCGATTGCGCCGAGGCTCGGCGGGTTCGACTGAGCGACGAAGAGCTGTGAGATGCCGGGGTAGGACAAGCCCACCATGCCGACCTCGTGATCCTGCGCCCAGGATTGGGCGGCAACAGCCTCGATCACGTCGTAGCCATCGAGCACCTGCATCGTCTCGAAGAAGTCGTAGGCGCCACCCGAGCAGCCGGTGCCGCGGACGTTCACGCCGACCGTGGCGTAGCCGAAGAGGCCGGCGAGCAGTGACCCCGGCTGCGCCGGCGCCTTGCACAGGGTCGGGAATGACCCGCACAACGGCGTCGGGTCGATACCTCCCAGACCACCGAGACCGCTGATCGGGTCTGACGGGTTGTAGCCGCTGTATTCGACGACGGTCGGGTACGGCCCTTCTTCAACCGGACCGGGCAGAACCACATACGCCGACAAGGTCGTGCCATCACGGGTGGTGATGTAGGTG
>CALKOE010000072.1 GCA_938091985.1 uncultured Acidimicrobiales bacterium
GCTGATGCCCTGGAACGTGAAGAACGAGATACCGATCGGCAACACGACGTCGAGGGCCGGACTCGACATGCCAAGGTTGCGATCGAGCGAGTCGGTGAAGAAGTCGTAGTACTTGAAGAATCCGAGCACGACGAGATCGAGGACCACGGCGAATGTGAGTGCGGTCTTGCGGCTCGCCCCGCTGGTGCTGCGGTGGATCGCGATCGCCGCGATCTCGTTGCCGAGTGTCATGCCCGCAAGCAGCACGAGAAAGCGGACATCCCAGTAGCCGTAGAAGTAGTACGACGCCGCGAGGATGAAGAGTTTCCAGGCGGTGACGCGTTCCCTCAACATCCAGCTCACAGGGAGCACCACGGCAAAGAACGCCGCGAAGGTGAACGTCGGGAACAGCACGGGAAACTTGACCTCCTTCGTCCGCCCGGACCGAAGGTTAACTCCGAGAACGCGCCCTTCCAGGGAGGCTAGGTTCAGAGCCATGTCGGAGGCAGACGGGCGCGAGGCCGCCGATCAACACGCTGACCACGCGGCCGAGCAGGCGTATCTTCGCCGCGCCCGCGCGGCCCTCGAGTCGATGGTCGAACGTTCGCAGCGTGTACTCGAGTTCGCCGACCAGCGCGTGCGCGACGAGGACTCAGCCGACGCAAAGATCGCACGCGCCCACATGTCTGACCGGCGAGCCGCCGTCGACGTCGGCAACGTTGCGCTGTGCTTCGGCCGCATCGACGAAGACCCGGTGATCACCGACGGCGATCACTGGTACGTGGGGCGTCGACACATCGAGGACGCCGACGGCACCCCGGTGATCGTCGACTGGCGGGCGCCGGTCGCGATTCCGTTCTACCGGGCGACCGCCGTCGACGCATTCGGACTCGCCCGTCGCCGCCGGTTCTCGTGCGAGATCGATGAGCTCGTCGCCATATTCGACGAGCACCTCGACGATCCCGAGTCGATCACGGCAGCCGGCATCCCCGACCCGGTCCTCGCCGAGATCGAGCGAGGCCGCAGCGGCGAGATGTCCGACATCGTCGCCACGATCGCGGCCGAGCAGGACGAGATCATCCGGGCGCCGCTGGTCGAGTGCCTCCTCGTGCAGGGTGGACCCGGCACCGGCAAGACGGCTGTGGGTTTGCACCGCGCCGCGTTCTTGCTCTTTGAACACCGAGAGGCCCTCGCACAGAGCCACGTGCTCGTCATCGGACCCAACCGCGTGTTTCTTCGCTACGTCGCCAACGTGCTCCCGTCCCTGGGCGAGACGGCAGTGAGTCAGGCAACCATCACCTCGCTGCTCAGCTCTCGCGTGCGGGTGCGTGCTGAGGAAAGGCCCGAGGTCATCGAGGTGAAGGGCCGCGCCGTGATGGTCGAAGTGTTGCGCCGCCTCGCCAACGCGCGTATTCGGGTGCCCGCCGATGAACAGGTGGTGCCGATCGGGCTCCGCTCAGTGCGCTACTCCCCCGACGTCATCGAGACCGCAATCAAGACGGCTCGCGACAACGAACTCCCACTCAACGACGCCAAGGGTGTCTTCGCCGAGGTTCTTCTGCGCGACGCTCGCCAACAGCTGATCGATCGCGATGTCGCTCAGGAAGACATGGCCCGCGTGCTCCCCGAACTGCGCAAGGGCGCCGCGTTCAAGAAGATGGTCGACAAGGTGTGGCCCAGCCTCAGTGGGGCGCAGCTGGTGCGTTCGCTGCTCGGCAGCCCGACGAATCGCAACAAGGCCGTCGACGGCTTGCTTTCGCCCGACGACGCCGAACTCCTGCAACGCTCGTCGGCGAAGAAGATCTCCGACGAACTATGGACTGCCGCTGACTTGCCGCTTCTCGACGAAGCCAACGCACTCACCACCGGTGGCGGCCGTCGGTTCGGCCACGTGGTGGTCGATGAAGCCCAAGATCTCTCGGCGATGGCTCTGCGAGCAGCGGGGCGCCGGGCCACCGGTGGCTCGATGACGATCCTCGGCGACATCGCGCAGGCCACCGGCGTCGGCGCGCAGACCTCGTGGGACGCAGTGACCACCGGCCTTGGAATCGACCGGTCGATGGTTCGGCGCCGTGAGCTGACCGTCGGCTATCGCGTGCCCGGCCCGATCCTCGACTACGCCAACCAACTCCTGCCCATCACGGCACCCGACATCACCCCGTCGACATCGATCCGCAGCCGCGGGGTTGGCGCCGAACACCACCTCGTCGACGAAGCCGACATCGCCGCAACGGTCGCATCGCTGGCGAGTGAACTCGGTGGCGACTGGTCGACGATCGGCGTGATCGCGATGCCCGACCGCATGGACGAGGTGCTCGCGGCGCTCGCCGATGCCGGTCTCGAGGCCGGCGACACCCGAACGGCGGTCGAGCTCGATCATCCGATCTCAGTCGTCGACCCTCCCACCGCCAAGGGCCTTGAGTTCGACGCGACGGTCGTGGTCGAGCCGGGAGAGTTCGTCCAGCTTCCGAACGGGCTGCGCCTGCTCTACGTCGCGCTCACCCGTTCTGTCCAACGTCTTCTGATCGTGCGGGCCGGCGACATGCCGGAACCGCTCTGACACTCCCCCTAGGGTCGGCGCATGGAGCACCCTCCCCTGCTTGCCCCGTCGACCGTTGACGAGGTCGCCGACGCTCTCGCCAACGAGCTACCGGCCGGCGCAAACCTCGTCGTGCCGATCGCCAACGGCGAACCGGTCCACCTGCTCGACGCGCTCGAAGCGAGGGCCGCTCAGCTGACCGACGTCCGGATCCACCAGATGCACGCGCTGCGCGACCGCCCCTATCTCCACGGTGCCTACGCCGGCCATCTCGAGCACGTGTCGTGGTTCCTCTCCCATGTGACCCGGCCCGCTTACCACGAGGGCGGGTGTCATTTCGCGCCGGCGAACTTCAGCGAAGTGCCGCTGTTCATGATGCGCAAGGCACCCTTCGCCGTGTTGGCCGCAGCCAGCGCGATGGATCGCCACGGCTACTTCTCGCTCGGACTCAGCGCAGACTACGCGGCGGCCATGATCGGGAAGGTGCCGTTCATCCTCGAGGTGAACCCGAACATGCCGTCCACCCACGGAGCGAACCGGGTCCATCACAGCGAAGTACTCCGATGGTGCGAGGCGGAAACCGACTTGGTCGAGATGCCACCGGCAGAGATCGGCGCGGACGACCACGCGATCGCCGAGCTGATCGCCGACCGCATTCCCAACGGCGCAACCATCCAGCTCGGCATCGGCTCGATCCCGTCGGCGGTGGCGAGCATGCTCAGTGGCCACCGCGACCTCGGTGTGCACACCGAGCTTCTCTCGGACCCCATTGCCGACCTGGCCGAGGCCGGCGTGATCACCGGCACCCGCAAGAAGACTCACCGGCGCCTCATCGTCACGACCTTCGCTCTCGGGTCTCGCCGTCTCTACGACTGGTGCGATGGCAACGACGCCGTCCGCTTCCTTCCGGTGGACGAGGTCAATGATCCGCGGCTCATCGGTCAAGAACCGAATTTCATCTCGGTCAACGCTTCCCTCGAAGTCGACCTGTTCGGTCAGTGCGCGTCGGAGTCACTCGGCAGTCACTATTGGTCGGGCAGCGGCGGCCAGGCCGACTTCGCACGCGGCGCCCAGTACTCCGAGGGTGGCGACGGCTTCGTCGTGCTGTCGTCCACCGCGAAGAACGGCACCATCAGCCGAATCGTGCCAACGCTCACCCCGGGGGCGGTCGTCACCACCCAAAAGAACACCGTCGACAACGTCGTGACCGAACACGGCGTGGCTGAGCTTCAGGGTCGGACCCTTCGTGAACGGGCGAGGGCGCTGATCTCCGTGGCCGACCCCACCCATCGCGCCGCGCTCGAGCGCTCGGCGACCGAGATGGGCTTGCTTCGCTGACCGAACGGTGGTCGAGAACTCAGCCGCCCGGGATCGGCTCGGTCGGCGCGTGAAAGAACGGCAGGATCATGTGGTCCGCCATGCCTTCGGACTCTCCCTGCCAGTCGAGCTCAGCGATCTCCGCGAGGGTTCTCCGGCCACCGAAACTGCGCAGGAAGTCGATCGCGGTGCCGGTCAACGTTGCTGCGGGTTCATCGCGCCCGATGTCCCACGTCTGGCCGAGGTCGCGTTCGATGAGGCGAAGCGTGGGAAGGCCGGCGGTCTTGAACTGGAGCCGCACGTTGGCGAGCTGCGACTTCATCACCGCGATGTCCGCTGGCGTCGGCACCGTCCGAGGGGTGCCGGCCGCTCCCAGCAGATCGTGTTCGTGATGCAGAAGGTCGACATGGAAGGCCGACTCGAACATCGCCTTCGGTAGCGGCCCGAGGACATGGGGAATCAGCTCCGGCAGCGCCGACGCGGCGAGATCGCGATTGATCTCGATGAACGCCGGCAGCAGCTCATCCCATTCGGCGAGCAATTCCTGGAGCGATCGACCGGCGCGCTCTCGCACCTGCACCTCGGTCCACTCCTCGCCGGCGTAGCCGTCGACGCGGCCCGCCACGATGTCGGCGGCAAGGCCGACGACGTGGGCGACGACGTCGCGCACAGTCCAGCCAGGGCAGGCCGGCACGGCAAGCGCCGGATCGAGGTCGGCGACCAGGGCCGCGACACGGCCGTGGGTCTCCGCGTAGAGGTCAGCGGCATGCACGGAACGACTACGGGCAGGCAGCGGTGAACGTGCCCGGGATCTCGTTGAAGTCGTCGGTCGTGCCATCGAGGAAGCCGACTTCAGCGGTGACGTTCTTGCCGTCGAGAACGATGAAGTCGTCGGAACCGAACCCGGACGACAGCGACACCGACGGGTTCGCGAAGTCCACGATGTCATCGAGCGACACGCTGTGGCCGAAGCTGTCGATAGAGGCATACATCTGCATCCCGTCCTGGATGCTCGAGAGGTTGAAGACGGCGCCTTCCTGGCCGATCATCTCTTCTCCGAATGCACAGAGAACCGAGTCGAACGTCCAGGTCTGATCGCCGACCGTGAGCGTGGCTGAACCTCCGCCCTGACTCTCCTGGAGTCTGGTCAGGTCATCGGCGAGGCCCTCGGCCAGGTCTGCAGCAAGGCCTTCAGCCGCCTCAGCTGGGTCGACCGGGTCGGCGTCGTCAACAGGATCGCCGGTGTCGTCGTTCTCCGCTGCGCCGCTGTTGTCGCCGGCAGGATCCGCAGTGGTCGTGCCTCCGTCGTCGCCGCAGGCCGTCGCCAACATTGCCAGCGCGACCACCAGAAACATGAAGAACCGCTTCGTCATTCCTCCGCCTTTTACTGCCGGACCGTAGCTCATCTGATCATCTCTGGCGACAATCGAGGCCGCGGTAGTGTCACGGTCAACGCAACGCCGGGGGGCCACATGCAACGAACCGAACACATGGTCAACGGCACGTTCGCTTATCGCTTCGAGGGGCCTGATGCCGACCACGCGGTGATCGTCATCCACGGCATGGGCGGCCATGGCGGCATCTACGACGAGTTCTGCGCTCACCATGCCGAGAAGGGCATCGACGTCTGGTCGATCGACCTTCCTGGCCATGGCCGCTCAGCCATGTCGAGCCGACAAGGCAAGTGGACCGTCGAGCAGTGGGTCGATGCGTGCGCTGACCTCGCGGCCCACATCCATGGCCTCACCGGACTCCCCGTCTTCGCCAAGGGGTCGAGCCTGGGTGTGATGCCCGCCTATGCGGTTGTGGGCGCCTCGGAACACGTAGTCGGCGCCGTACTGATGGGGTTCGCAGTGCCCGGCACCGCAGCTGCGTTGAATTCGCCGTGGCGCACTCCCGATGGGCAGCGCATCCTCGCAGAGGTGGGCGAGACCGCCCGTTTCGACATCAACCGGTTCATCGACCTCGACGAGGACTACGGCTACAAGGGGGCGCTCCAGCAGAAGCAGACCGATCCGCTGAACACCTGGTTCTTCGACCTGGAGTCCTACGCCACGCTCTATACCTACGACCCGGTCGTGGCGCCCGAGGCCAACACGAGTCCGATCTTGTTCACCGTCGGAGAGAACGACCCGATCGCCTCGCCCGACACTGTGCGCCTCGTGGCAAGCATGGTGGGCGGCCCGGTCGAGACCTACGAACACCCCGGCGGAGTCCACCAGCTGATGATGTTCCACACACACGAGTACTCACCCGTCGTTGCCGACTGGTGCCGGAGGCAACTGACATGACCGTGACTCATCCCAACGGCGTGCACCATCTCGCCATCTCCACCGGCGACGTCAAGGCGCAGATCGAGTTCTTCACCCAGGTTCTCGGGGCCGAACTCGTTGCGCTCTATTGGATGCACGGTGTCGATGCGTGGCACGCGTTCGTCGAGTTGAACGACACGTGCTCGGTCGCCTTCGTCGAAATGAACGCCAACAAGGACATCAAGCCGATCGCCGGCGTGACGCACTCGGGGACGCCGGCCGATGCCTCCGCGCCCGGCACGATGCAGCACGTGGCGTTCAACACCGACACGCTCGACGATCTCCTTCGCATGAGGGATCGCATCCGGACGGCAGGGGTCACCGTCTTCGGGCCGGTCGACCACGGCATGTGCCACTCGATCTACTTCGCGGGACCTGAGGGGCTCACCCTCGAGTGTGCGACATCGCCGGCCCCGATCCCCGCAGACAACTGGATCGACCCCGAGGTCGTGGAGTTGGCCGGAATCTCAGCCGACGATCTCGCCCGCTTCCGAAACCCGCCGGCTGACCCCGACGCAGCCCCGGGCACGGTGCCCCAACCCTCGCTCGACACGACCAAGCCGGCAATGGGCTACCCCGAAGAGGTCTTGGCGATCATGGCCACGATGTCCGACGACGACATCGCCGCCGGCATGAACTACCCGGATCCCCCGGTGCCCAACCCGTAGCTGATCTAGGTCGCCCTGCTGCCGCCGCGTCCGGCGCCATCGGCGAAGCGGGTCGCGCCCTCCAGGGACTCACCGCTCAAGAGCGTGTCGCGACCCAGCTCGGTCTCGCGCAATAGCGCCTGGTCGATCGGCAGCGACCACTGGTCCTTCGAGGACCGCAGATCGTTGCGCATGCAGATCGGCGGAAGCTCGGCGAGCTCCTCTGCGAGCACCTTTGCGTCGGCCAACGCCTCGCCCGGCTCGCTCAAACGGTTGACGAGACCCATCCGCAGCGCTTCGTCTCCGCCGACGCCGCGGCCGGTCAGGATCAGGTCGTTGGCGTGTGACGCGCCGATGAGTCGGGGAAGCCGAATCGTGCCGTCATCGACCAGCGGCACACCCCAGCGCCGGCAGTAGACACCGAG
>CALKOE010000073.1 GCA_938091985.1 uncultured Acidimicrobiales bacterium
GCCTTCCTCGAGAACTTCAGCGACGAACTCCCAGGCCGCGATGTTCGCTCCGGCACCGGACCCGCTGTGCTCGAGTCTGAATTCGGACCGCTCGGGGTGTCGATCTCGTGGGAGATCTTCTTCGACTATCGAGCGCGCGACGCGATGAACAACGGCGGTCAGGTACTGCTCAACCCCACCAACGGGTCGTCCTATTGGCTCACGATCGTGCAGAGTCAGCAGATTGCATCGAGTCGCCTCAGGGCGATCGAGAACGACCGCTGGGTGCTGCAGGCCGCGCCCACCGGGTTCTCCGCCGTTGTGGGCAACGACGGCAAGGTCCACCAACGGACCGGGGTCAGCGAACAGGCGATCCTGCGCCAATCGGTGCCGCTACGAGAAGGGCGCACGCTCGCCACGATCGTCGGACCATGGCCGATGCTGTTGCTGTCACTCGCCGTCGTCGGGCGCAGCCGGCGTAGAGCTGGTGACGGCGACAGCGACGTCGAGACACTCGACCTCTCGTAGCGTCGTCGTCGACGCAACCCAGTCCCGCTCGACCTCGTGGCACACGGTGGGCGGTTCGTAGGGCACCGGCTCGACGTCGAAGTCGCAGCTCGCCCGGTCGGGGTCGCTCGGAAGGACTCCACCCTCCCCGAGACCGATGCCGAAGTCGGCGTCTGGGGTGGTGACGATGTGGTGACACCAGTCGGCCGGCACCTCGGCTGCGTAGAAGCGGGCGGGCATCCCCGGCACCTCCACCGTCGCGACCTCGATCGGAGTCGAGTCGGCAACGTTCACGCCCGGGCCTGGCACGATCTCAACCGTCTCCACGATCGGGGCGACCTGTGCCGAGATGAAGCGGTGATCGCCGACCCTCACCCGAGCTGGGTAGGTGTCGCACTCGATCAAGCCGACCGCCCCGCCCTCGATCTCGAGTGTGTAGCAAGCTCGGCGACAGTCGTCATCGCCGAGCGGGTAGTCGCCCGGTCGATGAAAGATCACACGCAGCTCGCCGCTGACCACAGAGCCCAGTCCGACGGCCACGTCGTCGGCGTCCGGGTCAACGCGGTCCACCTGCGTCGCCGGGTCGAGTGCCCGCGTAAGGCGGGCCCACTCCGCATCGTCGACCGGAGTGATGCTGTCGATTGCGTCGCCCAACTCCGAAGCGGTGAAGTCCTCTGCCAGCGTCACCGTCACCCATCGGCCGTCGGCGAGTTCCCAAGTGCTCGCGAACCCGTAGGCACGGCCGTCGTCCCACATCTCGAGGATCTCGACCTCGGAACCATCGGGACGGACATGGGGCTCGATCTCCGCCGGGCGGCCGCTCCAAAGACTGAATTCAGGCGAGACACGAACGTCGACATAGCCGTCGTAGATGCCACCGCCGCAACCTCGATTGTTGTAGCTGATCAACTGCTCGCCGTTGCGATCGACCGCCAGAACCGGGGCGAAGCCAGCGGGAGGGTTGCTCAGCACGAACGCGGCGGTGTCCTCGATGTCAAGCAGAGGTGCCGCCGGCTCACTGGTGGTCGAACTGGTCGTAGAGCTGGTCGACGACGTGGAGTCTGCGACGTCGGTCGAGGCATCGCCGCACGCAGCGACCACCAACGCCATCGTCAAGAGCAGGGGGATTCGCACCCCACCAGGGTTGTCACACTTCGATCGAAAGTGTGATCGGGCCGTCGTTCACGAGTTCGACAGCCATATCGGCGCGGAACCGGCCGGTGGCCACCGAAGCACCGAGCGAGCGCAATTCGGCCACCACCGCATCGACCAACGGCTCGGCCACTTCGGGGCGCGCCGCATCGGAGTAGCCGGGTCGGCGACCCTTGCGAGTGTCGCCGTAGAGGGTGAATTGGCTCACGACGAGCACCGCTCCAGTGCCCTCTGCCACGGAGCAATTCATCACGCCGTCGGCATCGTCGAAGATGCGCAGATTCCAGATCTTGTCGGCCAACTTCGCCGCCTGGGCGGGGGTGTCGTCGTGGGTGACGCCGATGAGGGCGAGGACTCCTGCGCCGATTTCACCGGTGATCTCGGCGGCTGAACCGTCGCCGCCCACCGTGACCTTCGCCCGACTCACACGTTGCACCAGCGCTCGCACCCGACCGTTCTACCTGCCACTGGCCGTGCCCGGTGTCACCGAGCGACGTGCCGGATGACACCCGAAGTGTGGAAAACGCCGGAACCAAGGCATCATTTGACGTCCCGTCCCACCCCGCGGAAGCCTGGTTACTTATGCCCGTCGACCGAGATCGCGCCCTACGCATCGCGCTGCTCACCTACCGCGGCAAGCCGCACGTCGGCGGTCAGGGCGTCTATGTACGCCACCTGAGCAAGGCGTTGGTCGACCTCGGGCACCACGTCGAGGTGCTCGGCGGACCGCCCTACCCCATCCTCGACGAGCGTGTGCCGCTGATCGAGCTGCCCAGCCTCGACATCTGGGGCGACCCCCACCCCATGCGCAAGCCGCGTATTTGGGAGTGGAAGGACTGGACCGACGTCGCCGAACACGCCTCGTTCAGCACCGGCAACTTCTCCGAGCCGATGGCCTTCAGCCTCCGTGCGTGGCGTCATCTCCGCAACCGTCGCGACGACTTCGACCTCATCCACGACAACCAGACGCTCGGTTGGGGCCTTCTCAAGCTCCAGCAAGAGGGATGGCCGATCCTCGAGACGATCCACCACCCGATCACCGTCGATCGCAAACTCGAACTCGAACACGCCCGCACGCCGTGGGAGAAGTTCGGCAAGCGGCGCTGGTACTCGTTCACCAAGATGCAAACCCAGGTGGGCAAGCGCATGCCTCGGGTGATGACGGTGTCCGAGTCATCGAAGGGCGACATCAGCGCCGACCACGGCATCGATCTCGACAAGCTCCACGTCGTACCCGTGGGCGTCGACCCTGAACTCTTCCTCCCGGTGCCCGGTGTCGAGCGTCGACCTGGTCACCTCGTCACCACCGCGTCGGCCGACGTGGCGATGAAGGGCCTGAAGTTCCTGCTCGAAGCCATCGCCAAGTTGCGCACCGAGCGCCACATCGAACTCACGATCATCGGCAAGCGGCGCGCCGACAGCCACGCCAGCACGGTGATGACCGAGCTGGGCCTCGATGACTGCGTCAACTTCGTGTCCGGCGTGCCCGACCAGCGCATCGTCGAGCTCTACAGCGAAGCCGAACTCGCCGTTGTTCCGTCCCTCTACGAAGGTTTCTCGCTGCCGGCCATCGAAGCAATGTCGTGCGGTGTGCCCCTCGTGGCCACCACCGGAGGCGCCCTCCCCGAGGTCGCCGGCACCGACGGCGAAACTTGCTTCCTCACCGAGCCCGGCAACAGCGAAGCGCTCGCGGCCACCATCAAGATGGCCCTCGACGATCCCGAGCTACGGGCCAGAGTCGGCGCCCAGGGTCGCGACCGAGTGGTCAACCATTGGTCATGGCGCCACACCGCCCTCAAGACGCTCGATCAGTACTGGGCCGTGCTCGATGAGCACGAAGCCAACGGAGGCAACTGATGCTGACCGTCGATTACGACAAGTTCGATCTGCGCGCCGGCGACCTGCTGCTCGACCTGGGTTGCGGCTTCGGTCGCCACACCTACGAAGCCCTCGTGCGAGGCGCAAGCGTTGTCAGCTGCGACATGGCGCTTCCCGAGCTCGAAGCGATCCGCAACACTGCGCCGATTCTCATCGACGACGGCCTGTTCGACGGCTCGCTGATGCACCAGCAGGTGCAGGGCGACGGCACCCGTCTCCCCTACCCCGACGACACGTTCGACAAGATCATCGCCTCCGAGGTCCTCGAGCACGTGCCCGACGATCAGGCGGCCTACGACGAGTTCATGCGCATCCTGAAGCCGGGCGGCACCATTGCGGTCACGGTCCCGGCCACCTTCCCCGAGAAGATCTGCTGGAAGCTGAGCGACGAGTACTACGCACCCAAGGCCGAAGGCGGCCACGTGCGCATCTACACCGAAGACGAAGTGCGCAAGAAGCTCAGCGGCGCCGGTCTCGACCCCGTCGACTCGCATCGCGCCCACGCCCTGCACTCGCCGTACTGGTGGATCCGTTGCGCCGTGGGCGTCAACAACGAGATCGCCGACAACTGGTCGGTCAAGACGTACCACAAGCTTCTTGAGTGGGACATCGTGAAGCAGCCGTGGTTGACTCGCACAGCCGAGAAGGTGCTCAACCCGGTGCTCGGGAAGAGCCTGATCGTCTACGCGACCAAGTCACCGCTGCGGTCGAAGCGCACGCTGGAGGATGCGAATGCCGCCTGAGATCCCCGGCGTCCTTTCTGCTGCGCAGGTCCGCCAGACCGCCGACCACATTGCGTCGTGGCAGCTCGACTCAGGAATGATCCCCTGGTTCCCCGGCGGCCACGCCGACCCGTGGAACCACATCGAAGCGGCCATGGCCCTCGTGATCGGCGATCGACGGGCCGAGGCCGAAGCGGCCTATCAGTGGCTGGTCGACATCCAGCGACCCGACGGATCGTGGCATCAGTACTACCTCGACGACGGGGTCGAGCAGGACAAGCTCGATGCCAACGTGATCGCCTACATCGCCGCCGGCGCCTGGCACCACTACCTGCACTTCCGCGACCTCGGTTATCTCGAGGAGATGTGGAAGGTCGTCGAGCCCGCGATCGACTTCGTGCTCGCCCTTCAGCAGCCACGAGGCGAGATTCTCTGGGCCCGGCACCCCGATGGCACCCCGTGGTCGTTCGCCCTGCTCACCGGCTCGTCATCGATCGCCCACAGCCTGCGTTGTGCGGTCGCCATCGCTGAAGAACTCCACCACGAGCGACCCGACTGGGAGCTCTCGGTCGGCCTCCTCGCTCACGCCATCCGCCACGAGCGCGACGAAGCGTTCTCACCGAAGCACCGCTGGGCAATGGACTGGTACTACCCGGTGCTCGCCGGCGTGATCACCGGTGAAGCGGGCCGCGCCCACCTCGCCGACCGGTTCGACACCTTCATGCTCGACGACAAGGGCATCCGCTGTGTGAGCGATCGCCCCTGGGTCACCACCGCAGAAACCTGCGAGTGCGCGCTGGCCCACAT
Organism: uncultured Acidimicrobiales bacterium; assembly: GCA_938091985.1. Lineage (GTDB taxonomy): Bacteria > Actinomycetota > Acidimicrobiia > Acidimicrobiales > Aldehydirespiratoraceae > JAJRXC01. Next base: position 5,046 of record CALKOE010000073.1, read on the forward strand.
GGGAGTCGGCGAAAACGAGATCGCGCTGCAGCTGTTCACCGCCGCGCAGGCCACCCGCGAAGACGACGGCCGCTACATCACCGGCATCGTCCACCCGGACGGCACGCTCTTCCCACCCGAAGAGCGCTCCACGTATTCGTCCGCTGCAGTGCTCCTCACCGCGGAAGCGCTCGACGGCACGAGTCCCGCCGCTCGGCTCTTCTCCGACCACGACTTCCTTCCGGCGATCATCGACGTCGATCCCGCTGAGCAGTCAGCCGACTCGACGATCGACGACCGGGCGCGCGACTGACAAGACCGCAGGTCACCTCGACGCGGTCGCTACGCGACCGAGGTGAGCACGCCGGCGTCATCCTCGGCCTGGGCTCGGGCCGGGAGGAATCGGGCGGCGAATCCGGCGCCGCTGAGGGCCACGACTGCGGCGACCAGGCAGGCCACGGACATCCCCGACAGAAACGCCTCGTTCACCGCACTCATATAGGCCGGTGCGCCGTCACCCAGACCCTGGGCGACGATTCCGGCCGCGCCCACTGACTCCTCCGTGAGTTCTCTGACCTCAGGCGGCAGTTGGGCGATGACATCGCTGTCATCGAGCGCACCCACGTAGATCGAGCTGAAGACGCTGCCGATGATGGCCCGCCGAGCGTGCCGCCCAACTCACGGGTCGTGTCGTTGACGGCCGAGCCGATACCGGCCTTGTCGGCTGACAGCGAACCCATGATCGACTCGGTGGCGGGAGCAGTCGTGAGCCCGAGACCCACGCCGAGAAACACCATCTGGCCCGCGATCTCGAGGTAAGGGGTCGCCTCCGACACTGCGGAGATCCAGAAGAAGCCCAGACCCATGAGCGTGAGGCCGAGCGTCACCACCCGTTTGGTGCCCACTCGTTCGACGGCCTTCGGGGCCAGCACGGCGGCAATCGCAATCGACATGGCAACCGGAATCGTGCGCACACCGGCCTCGAGCGGACCGTAGCCCCGCACCAGCTGGAAGTACTGAGTCACCAAGAAGATGAATCCGAAGAGGGCGAAGAAGGCCGACGTCACCGCGATGCTCGCCGCACTGAACCGCAGGTTCGTGAAGATCCGCACCGGCAACATCGGGTTCGGGATCCGCAGCTCCCACACAACGAACGCGGTCAGCGCAGCAGCGGCCACGACAAAGCCGGCGAACGTGGTGCCACTGGCCCAACCCCACTCGGGGGCTTCGATGATCGTGAACACCAGGGCCGTGATCGCCGCGATCGAGAGGAGCACGCCGCCGACGTCGAGTCGCGGTGCCGTGGCGTCACGAGACTCCGGAACCAGCACGATCGTGGCCGCAACGGCGAGGAGCACGATCGGGACGTTGATGTAGAACACCGAGCCCCACCAGTAACTCTCCAAGAGCCAACCGCCCACGATCGGACCGGCCGCAACGGCGACACCGCTGGTGGCCGCCCACACGCCGATCGCCGCCGCTCGCTCCTTTGGGTCGGCAAAGACGTTGGCCAGGATGGCGAGCGTCGCCGGGAAGATGAACGCCGCGCCGATCCCCATGAGCGCCCGGCTGAGGATGAGCGCACCCGCCGACCCGGCTGACCCGGCAATGACCGATGTGATGCCGAACGCAACAAGACCGAAGACCAGCGAGCGCTTGCGACCGAACCGGTCGCCCAACCCACCGGCGGCGAGAAGTAGGCCGGTGAAGACGAGCAGATACGAGTCGACGATCCACTGGAGCTGGCGCGTGGACGCCCCGAGATCACGCGAGAGAGACGGTAAGGCGATGTTCACGATGGTGCCGTCGAGCAGAGTCACGAAGACGGCAAGACAGCTGACGGCGAGGATGGACCAACGGCGGCGGTGGACCTGGTCGGGAACGGTGGAGGCGGCAGACATGTGCATGTTGTCACCGTAAAGATCGGTCTTGCCAGTGTCAAGATACTGTGGCCCATGGCACACTGGGGGCGGGAAAGGCACCCCATGAACGACAAGAGCTATCACCACGGCGACCTCGCCCAAGAGCTCCGACTCGTCGCGGCCGACCTGATCGCGGAGCGAGGCGCCGGCGGGTTCTCGCTTCGAGAGGTGGCCCGCCGAGCCGGTGTGTCCCACGCGGCCCCGACCCACCATTTCGGCGACGCGACAGGCCTGCTCACCGCCGTTGCCATCGACGCACTGCGGCATCTTCACGCGGCCGTCACCAATGCCGCGGAGGGCATCGATGACCCGCGACGACGACTGGTCGCGATGGGTCGGGCCTATGTCGAGGCCTCGGCGGCTCACCCCGGTCATTGCGCAGTGGCGTTTCGTCACGACCTCGTCAACGAAACCGATCCGTCCTATCTGGAGGCAGCCGACGCGGCGCACGGCGTCTTCTTCGCCACGGTCGCGGAGATCGCTGAGACCACCGCCGAGCCACTCGATGTCGGCACCGCCACAAGCCTCGGTTGGGCAACCATGCAGGGCCTCGTCGAGCTCTACTCGAACATGGAGGAGATCGGCGAGCGCCACGGGCAGGGCTCACCGCCTCCGATCGGAACCGTCGCCGAGCAGTTCGCCGAGATCATTGTCAAAGGGTTCGGGTAGCCGAACCAGACAACACGACGATTCAGATGCCTTCGCCGGTGCGCTCGAGCACTCGAAGCGAGCCCACGGCCGCGACCTCGGTGAACGCTCCCGATTCCAGCGCGCGGGTATAGATCTCGAAGGGGGGCCGACCACCGTCGGCGGGGTTCGGGAACACGTCGTGAATCAGTAGGCGACCACCGATGACGACGTGGGGCACCCAGATCTCGTAGTCGCGGTGCGCGGGGTCGTGACCGTGGCCACCGTCGATGAACAGCAAGGCCAGCGGGGTTGCCCAGGCCGATCCGACGGTGGGGGAATCGCCGACGAGGGCGACAACGGTGCCTTCGAGGCCTGCGTCGAAGATGGTGCGCCGAAAGATCGGGAGAGTGTCCATCTTGTTGATCTCGGGATCGACAAGATCGGGTTCGTGCCACTCCCAGCCTGCCTGGTTCTCCTCGGACCCACGATGGTGATCGAGTGCGAACAACACACGACCAAGCGACTGAGCCGCCGAACCGATGTAGACACCGGACTTGCCGCAGTAGCTGCCGACTTCGAGGAACGGACCCTCGACCACCACGCCGGCGGCCGCGTCGTAAAGCGCAAGTCCCTCGTCCGCAGGCATGAAGCCGCGGGCTTCCTCGGCAAATTTCAGGAGCTCAGGATCCACGTGGGGTCAACTTCATCAGACAGTCTCGACTTCGATCTCGCGGCCGGGGCCCCACATCATCCGATCGAGGACGACATATTTCACGACCCAGACGACGCCGTAGGCACAGAAGTTGACACCAAGCAGAACGAAGGAGTTCTCGGTGACCAGGCCGGCGATCCAGATGCAGAAGCCTGAGAAACCGAGTCCGATCAGGGCGAGGATCCAGAACGGGGCAACTTCGGACTTGATGGAGTTGGAGCCCGACTGCTGCCAGACCCAATGGCGGCTCAGCAGGTAGGCCGGAATGGTGCTCACGAGCCAAGCGACGAGAACCGCAACGAGGCGGTGGGTCTCGAGCACTTCGAGACAGAACAGGAGCGCGCCGTTGCCCGTGATCACGTTGACGACGGAGACACCGCAGTAGCGCAGGAGCTTCATCCCGTGCTCTTCGATGATGCGCGCGAGACCGAGGCGCTCGACAATCGACATGGGGAGGGAGGTTATCGCCATACCTCTTCTTGTCGGCCGAACGCCACCTGCTGTTGACCGTGCGGCAGTATGTCCCCATGCAGCATGACGTCGACGATCTGGTCGACCTTCTCGATCTCGAAGCCATCGAAGTCAACATCTTCCGGGGGGTGTCTCCCGACGAGAGCCGACAACGGATCTTCGGCGGTCAAGTGGCCGGGCAAGCCCTGGTCGCGGCAGCGCGCACCGTGGACGACGATCGACCGGTCCACTCTCTCCACGCCTACTTCCTTCGCCCCGGCGATCCATCGGTCCCCGTGCTCTACGAGGTCGACCGAATTCGCGACGGTCGGTCGTTCACCACCCGCCGAGTCGTTGGCATCCAACACGGCCGAGCGATCTTCAACCTGGCGGCGTCGTTCCACATTCGTGAGGCCGGGCTCGAACACCTCGAGCCGATGCCTGATGTCCCGAAGGCCGATGATCTGCCCACCCGCTCCGAGCGCTTTGCCGAAGACGGCGTCGACGATCCGTTTTCCGATCACCCCCACCCACTCGACATTCGCTACATCACCACGAGCCCCCTCAAGCGGCGCGAGCCGCTGCCGCCGGTGCAGCAAGTGTGGTTCCGGGCCGACGGCAAGCTGCCCGACAATCAGGTGCTCCACACCTGCCTGCTCACCTACGCGTCCGACATGACGCTGCTCGATACCACCCTGCTCCCCCACGGTTCCGGCGCGGCCGACCAGACGGTCCAGATGGCGAGCCTCGATCATGCAATGTGGTTCCACGGCGAATTCCGAGCCGATGAGTGGCTCCTCTACGACCAGCACACGCCTGCCTCCACCGGCGCCCGCGGTCTCGCCACCGGTCGTGTGTTCACCCACGACGGTCGCCTCATCGCCAGCGTCGTCCAAGAAGGACTCATCCGAAAGGTCCCTGCATGAGGTTCCCCCGCCTTACTTCTCTCTTCGTCGCGGTCGTCGTGCTGTCGACCGCGTGTGGCAACGACGACCCTGTCGGCGTCACGTCCAGCACCACCGTCCCGGTGGTCACGGACGCGCCAACCACCACGGCGGCCAACGACGACGGGTCGACACCGGCGGAATCGACCTCAACGACTGAGGCACCAGCACCCGATCCTCGCTCTATCAACGGCGACCTGCTCGCGGCCAGCGTCGCCGGCATGGTCCTGGGATCGTTCGACGAACCCATCGACACGACGATCGCCGCCAACGGTGAGCTCTGGATGGCCGAACGCGGCGGCATCGTCTCGGTGCTCGATCCGGCCACCGGCCAGCGCGGCGAAACAGTGATCGACATCTCGGCAGAGACGACGGCCGGCGGCGAGCGGGGCCTGCTCGGCATCGCGACCGACGGCGACAACCTCTACGTGAACTACACCGATCTCGACGGCCACACGAACATCGATGCGTTCACGTTGGACACCGATGCCCGCCCCCAGGATCGCCACCATCTCCTGCTGATCGAGCAGCCCTTCGGCAACCACAACGGCGGCGGCCTCGCCATCGGCCCCGATGGCCACCTCTACATCGGAGTGGGCGACGGCGGACTGGCCAACGACCCTCTCGGTGCAGGTCAAGACGCCCGCCAACTCCTGGGATCGCTGTTGCGCATCGACCCGACCCCGGGCGCCGACTCGCCCTACGAGATCCCCGCCGACAATCCCTACGCGGATGGGGTCGATGGCCAACCCGAGATCTTCGCCATCGGGCTGCGGAATCCGTGGCGATTCTCCTTCGACCCGATCACCGACGACCTCTGGATCGCCGATGTCGGCCAGAACCAGTGGGAGGAGATCGATCTGCTCCTCGGAGCCAACGGCTACGGCCGCGGCGCCAACCTCGGGTGGAACCTGCGCGAGGGCACTACGGAGTTCACCGGGCCACGACCGGAGGGCAACGTCGACCCGGTCTTCGAATACCCCCACGCCGGCAGCGCTCCGAGCGGTTGCAGTGTCAGCGGCGGACAGGTGTACCGGGGTCTCGCCATTCCCGAACTCATCGGCAGCTACGTGTTCGGCGACTACTGCGAGTCATCGGTGTGGGCGATCTCGATCGTCGACGGCACGGTGGTGTTTCGTGACCTCGAGATCGAGATTCGCGACCTGGTGGGCATCACCGCCGATCCCGACGGCGAGCTGTTGGCCCTCAGCCTCGGTGGCGACATCATTCGTATCGTCCCCGGGTGATGCCGCTCACCCGGCTCGCTGCCGCCGTCGTGCTCGCCGTGCTGACCTCGGCGTGCGCCGAGGGCGCCCGGCCCGAGCTGGCTGAACCCGATACGACATCGACCATGACCACCGGGGCAGCGCCGACACCGACCACGCTCCCGCCGGCCGCCACAACGACCGAGGCACCGTTCTCCCAACCGGCGGCTCCCAACGGGCGCCAGTACCCGGCGGTCCCCGCCGCGAGCGACGCGGCAGCGGCACGCGTGCACGAAGTCGAGCAGCTGCTCCGGTCGACTGACGTGTCAGACCCGGCCTTCGCCGACCTCGCTCACGAGCAGCAGATGCTCTACCGAGTGATCGGGCGCGACGACGAGTGGACGCGGCTCACGATCGCCGAAGCACCCGAGGAGATCGCCCGCGCCGTCATCGCCAACCTGGCCGCCCGCCAGTCCATCGCCGACATCAGCCACGGCGGTGACGCTCCGGTCAACGCGCCGGCGTGGGAGATCATCGAGCCGCTGCCCGCCGACGAGCTGCGAGACCTCTACGAAGCGGCGGCTGCCGACACCGGGATCCACTGGTCGTTCCTCGCGGCCATCAACATGATCGAGACGGGCTTCGGCCGCATCGACGGCCTGTCGACAGCGGGAGCGCAGGGGCCGATGCAGTTCCTTCCGACCACATGGGAAGAGGTGAGCGACGGCGACATCAACGACCCTCACGACGCCATACCGGCCGCGGCGCGCTATCTCGTTCGTCGGGGTGGCCCCAACGACATGCAACGAGCCCTGTGGGGCTACAACAACTCCGACGCCTACGTCGCCGCCGTCACCCAATACGCCAACCTGTTTCGCGAGGACGAACGAGCGTTCATCGCCGCCCACTCGTGGGAGATCCACTTCTCTGCCGCCGCCGGCGACCTCTGGTTCCCGGTGGGCTATCGAGTTGAAGAGGCGATTCCCGTGGAGGACTACCTCCGCGATGCGCCCTGGTCTGCGCCACCTCCCAGGTCCTGACCTCT
>CALKOE010000074.1 GCA_938091985.1 uncultured Acidimicrobiales bacterium
GGCGTCTACGTGTGGTCGTTCTTCTTGCCCTTCGAGGAGGCCGACACCAACGAAGAGCTCGGTATCTTCATGGACAACATCGGCACCGACTTCCCGCCGGCCTGGGCGGCAGGCGCGTGGATCGACGGGCTGTTGTTCGAGGAGGCTGTCAACGCCATCGTCGATCGCGACGGCCCGAACGGGATCACTCGACAGGCGATGCTCGACGAACTCGCGACGGTGACCACGTTCAACGCCAACGGCTGGTGGTCCAACACGGACTTCACGACCACGAACACCATCGGATCGTGCTTCGTCATCTTGCAGGTGCAGGACGGCGAATACGTCCGGGTGCACCCGGCCGAGCGCGGCACGCTCGACTGCTCCACCGAGGCGGTCGCCGTGACAGCCGACCCGGACGCATTCACCCTCAGCTGATCCGGCCCCTGTGAACCTCGGTCGAATACGGACATCGCTCCTCGTCGCCGTCGGTGCCGCCCTCGCATCTCTGATCATTCTGGTCTGGAGATACGGGGCGGACACCGACGTGACCGTCGAGAAGATCCTGTTTGCGTCCATTGTCGGTTTGGCGACCGGCTCGCTCTACGCGCTGTCCGCGACCGGGCTGGTGGTCGTCTACACCACCACCGGCATGTTCAACTTCGCCCATGGCGGCATCGGCGTCCTCAGCGCGTTCGTCTATTGGGAGATCGTCGAGAACAAGGACGGGCTGGGCCTTCCCGGCTGGCTCGGCCTCCTCGTCGTGGTGCTGGTGTTTGCGCCCCTGCTCGGGATTCTCATCGACCTGCTTCTGATGCGCCGGCTGCGCACCGCGCCGCTAGTCGTGCAGCTCATGGTCACCGTCGGCCTAATGGTCTTCCTCCTGACGCTGGCCGGGCAGATCTGGCAGGCCGATCAGATTCGCGGAGTCGACCCTCTCATCGACAGCAGTAACGGGTTCTCGATCGGCGTGTCGAGGGTCCCCTGGTACCGCTTCGCCAACCTGGTGATCGCCGGTGTGATCGCGGTCTTCCTTCGCATTCTTCTTTTCCGCACCCGAACTGGCGTGGCAATGCGAGCGGTCGTGGACAGCCGCGAGCTCACCTCCCTCACCGGCGCTCGCCCGGGCCGGTTGTCGGCGTTCGCCTGGGCCTTGGGGTCCTCGATGGCGGCACTCGCCGGAATCCTCGTGGCACCGGAGATCGAGTTCAACCCGGCCAACCTCAACTCGCTGATGCTCATCGTCGCCATCTCGGCGGCAGCCTTCGGCCAGGTCCGCAGCCTTCCGCTGACCGTGATCGGCGGACTCGTCATCGGGTTGCTCGAGAGCCACTACCAGCAGTGGGTCAAGCTTGGTCCGGACTTCCCGTTTGCGAACCGCGGCATCGCCCCGATCGTGCTCTTCCTCGTGGTGCTCGCCCTTCCGCAAGCCCGCTTGTCGGTCGGACGTGTGAGCACCAACCTGCGTCCGATCGAACGAACAACCCACGTTTGGGAGGGAGCGGTCGGCGCTGTTGCCCTCGTCGTGGTCGCGTTCCTCACTGCCAAGGGGTTCCTCCACTTCCTGATCTGGGATCCGGGTGAGTGGAGTTCAGTGAGCCTCAACAAGGGCACGGCCGCAATGGTGCTCGCCCTGATCGGGCTCTCGCTCGTTCCTCTCACGGGCTGGGCAGGCCAGGTCAACTTCGCCCCGCTGGCGTTCGCCGGATTCGGCGCATTCCTTTGGCTCCGTCTCGGCGTCTGGTTCGGCCTTCCCGACACCGGCGGCACGGGAAACCTCGTCTGGCTGCCGCTCATCGGACTGCTGTGTGCGCCACTCGGTGCGCTGGTCGCCCTGTTTGCGGCACGACTCAGCGGGCTCTACCTCGCGCTACTCACGCTCGCGTTCGCGCTGATCATGGCGAATGTGGTGTTCCCCCACAAGAACGTCTACCCACGCGTCCACACTTTCCAGGATCTCTATCTCGACCTGGGTTTCGTGCGTTGGGACTTCGACGAACGCTTCGAGTTCTTCATGCTGCTCATCACGGTGTTCGCCATGGGGATGTTCGCGCTCATCGTCTTACGCCGCAGCCGGTTCGGCCGCCGATGGGTGGCCATGCAGGACAGCCAATCCGCAGCCGCGACCGTCGGCGTCAACGTGGTCTGGACCAAGGTCGTCGTCTACGCCACGTCGGCATCCATGGCCGGCATGGCCGGTGTGTTCTGGGCCACCAGCCAGTCATCGGTCGACGTCCGAAGCTTCGACCTCCTCAACGGCCTGACGATCGTGCTCCTGATGGCAGCCGCCGGCATGTCGTTCCCGGTCGCCGGACTCTTCCTCTCATTCCAGTTCGTATTCGAGGGACTCGCCGAACGGCTCGAGCAGACTGAGAATGTCGAGTTCCTGGTGTGGATCCTCAAGGACTTCCTCGCCAAGTTTGGTCCGGGCCTGCTCGCGATCGGCATGGTGGTCAACCAACGAGGCGCGATCTTCGAGATGGGGAAGGGGTTCTCACCGATCCTCCCGTGGCGCCGCGACGCCCGTGAAGAGCTCGCCGCCGAGAACGCCAAGAAGCGCATCCCCGAGATCGGTGGTCTCGGTCTGACAGAACCGTTCACGAGCGAGGCGATCGTGGCGCTCGACACCCAACTCGGAATCATCGACGACGTCACGCCTGCAGCCGGCTACCAGCACGGAGTGAGCCGTGGCTGACATCGTTCTCGAAGCCGAAGACGTCGACGTCCGTTTCGGCGGGCTCCAAGCACTGTCGAGCGCCAACGTCAGCGCGGCCGCCGGCGCCATCACCGGATTGATCGGGCCCAACGGCGC
>CALKOE010000075.1 GCA_938091985.1 uncultured Acidimicrobiales bacterium
AGCCGGCTCGCCCGCGATCTACGACTACGGCCGAATGCGCGAGACCTGGTTGGTGCACCTCTGCACCGACTGGATGGGCGACGACGCATGGCTGGCCTCACTCGACGTCGAGTTCCGCAAGTTCAACTATGTGGGCGACACCCACTGGATGAAGGGAACCGTCACGCGGAAGTATCTCGCTGAAGGACGACCCGCGGTCGACATCGACATCTGGGGCGAGAACCAGCGGGGCGAAGTGACGTGTCCGGGCCACGCCACGGTCCTCTTGCCGAGCCGCGAGCACGGTCCGGTGGTGCTGCCCGAACCGCCAGGCGGAGCGACGAACTGCAGCGACGCACTCGCTGCGCTCGTTGATCGGTTTGCCGACTCGGAGCGGTCGTGAGCGCCCTTTCGCGCCAGACAACCAGCGACCAGGTGGCCGATGAGATCCGTCGACAGATCTGGTGTGGCGAGTTGCGCGCCGGCGATCGACTGACGCAGGAAGATCTGGCAGCGGCGATGAACGTCAGTCGCATCCCCGTGCGCGAGGCGCTGATCGTGCTCGCCGGTGAGGGCGCCATCCACATGGCGCCGCATCGGGGTGCGTTCGTGGAGGCGCTGTCGGAGGCGAGCGTCGCCGACCACTACGACCTCTTCGGCCATGTCGATGGCTTCGCGTTGCGGCGGGCGATCGAACGGTCCTCGAGCGAGGACCGCGGAGCCCTCGCCGCCGAGATGTTGGGCGTGGCCGAGGTGGCCGACCCGGTTGTGATGCAGCGCCACGTCATCTCGGCACGCCGCCAGTTCCACGAGCTCGGCGGGTCGAGGCGCTTCGGTGCTGTCGCCCGCGGCATGGTCGGGTTGGTCCCCGGCAACTTCTTCGTCGAGGTGCCCGGATCGGTGGAGGTGGCGCAGCGTCGGCTGCCTGAGGTGGGCCGGGCAGTCGCCGCTGGAAAGGCCGAGGCCGCGGTCGAGGCCTACGAGGCGATGTTGCAGGAACACAGCGAACTCGTGCGGACCGCCCTGCGGGCGCGCGGCGTGTTGCAGTAGACGCTCGAGGTCACGAGCGAACTCCGTCAGCTCGAAGTGGTGAACGGCATCGATTCGTAGCGACGCACGAATGCTCCGGGAGCGAAACGGCCGACCTCGTGGTCGACCGCGAAATCCGGGAATCGGTCCAGCAGCCGCTCGAGCGCCACCCCGGCCTGCAGCCGGGCCACCGCCGCGCCGAGGCAATGGTGGGCGCCATAGCCGAGGCTGAGATTGCGGTTTGCCTGGCGCAGCACGTCGAGCTCGTCGGCATCGTCGCCGTACTCACGCTCGTCTCGGTTGGCTGATCCGTAGAGCAGCATGACCTTCGTGTCGTTCGGGATCGTCACACCGTGCAGTGTCACTTCATCGGTGGTGGTGCGGGCCAGGTTCTGCACCGGTGAGGTGACGCGCAAGAACTCGTCGACGGCGCTCCGCACACGAGTCGGGTCCTCGAGCAGCAGGGCCCGCTGGTCACGGTGCTTGGTGAGGAGTTCGGCGGCTCCGCTCAACAGCCCCGTGGTCGTGTCGTTGCCGCCGGTGACCATCGTGAAGACGAACCCGATGATCCAACCGGGCGATGCGACATCGGGTCCCGCCTCCACGAGGCCAGAGACGATGTCGTCGCCGGGTTCGGTCTTGCGGCGTTCGATGAGCTCGTCGCCGTACGCGAAGAGCTCCATGAACGCGTCCATTGCGGATTCGAAGCTCTCGGAAGCCGTCGCAGCCACGATGGTGTTGGTCCATCGGTCGAACTTCTCACGGTCGCTCGCCGGTACACCGAGATAGTGGGCCACCACGAAGCTCGGGAGCGGCTTGAACAACTCTTCGACGATGTCGCAGTCGCCGAGCTCGGCCACCCGGTCGAGGCGGGCATCGACGAACGCCCGAATGCTGTCTTCGATGGCCATCACCTTGCGTGGGGTCATGGAGGTGCTGACAAGGCGCCGCATCGCGGTGTGGTCGGGTGGGTCCATCATCACGATCGGGCGAGCGTCGTCGCTGAACATCGACGCGCCGTCCGGATCGGGCGTGAGCCCTTTGGCGCTGGAGTACGTCGTGGTGTCGCGAGCTGCGTTGAACACGTCGTCGAATCGGGACAGGACGTAGAAGTCGCCCTTTTCTGGGTTGGGCACGCGATGCACGGGCGCGGCGTCGCGGAGCCGCCGATAGTCGGCCCACGGCGATCGCCACGAGTCGCCGGATCGCAGTTGATAGAGGTCGTCGGTGCCGGTCGAGCTCATCGTGGTTCTCTTTCCCAAGTCGATTAAGTTAAGCTACCAAACTATGTCCGATGTGGTCCAGTCTCGACGCGGTCGTCCGCCGCGCATCTCTCGTGAGCGGGTCGTCGACGCGGCGATCGAGATCGGCCTCGACCGGTTCTCGATGGACGACATCGCCGACCGGCTCGAGGTCACCACGCCGGCGCTCTACACCCACGTTGCAGGCCGGGACGAGATCGTCCGCCTGGGGGCATCACTCCTGATCGGTCGGTCGGCGGCAGGCACCGGTGACTGGGATGACTGGGAGGGCTGGTTGCGGGCTTGGGCAGCGAACCTGCGCCGCGATCTCGGGGCGGTCGGGGGCGAGTTGCTCGACGCGATCAGCGAGGGTCTCGACATGTCGAGTCTCGACTTCGTCGATCAAGGTCTCGCGCTGATGCTCGAAGCGGGATTCAGCGTGGGCGAAGCGGGCCACGCGCTTTGGCTTGCGGCGCGAGTCGCATTCAGCGCAGGACCATCGGGAACTTCGGCGGTCGCGACTGTCGCAGAGGTCGCCCAGGCAACGGCGAGGGAGCGTTCGTCGCCGGCACTCGCGGCGGCGATGGACGCGGTGAGAGATGTCGACAACGACGAAGCCTTCGCGTTCGATCTCGACGTCGTGATCGCCGGACTCAGGGTCCACTGCCTCTCCTGACGGGTTCCTCTGGGTGCGCCTAAGGTCCAGCGATGACGTTGGACATCACCCCGAGCGGGCAGGCCTGCGGCGCTGAAGTGCGAGGCATCGACCTGCGCGACGAGTTCTCGACCGACACGGTGGCGGAGATCCGTCGCGCCTGGCTCGACCACAAGGTGTTGGCGTTTCCGGATCAGCATCTGAGCGACGACGATCTCGAGCGCTTCACCCGCAGCTTCGGACCGTTCGGCGATGACCCGTTCTTCGAATCGATCGCTGGTCATCCTCACATCGCGGCCATCGCTCGGGCGGCCGACGAGGTCGCCCCGATCTTCGCCGACTCCTGGCACGCCGACTGGACGTTCCAGGAGTTCCCGCCCGATGGGACCTGTCTCTTCGGCAAGGTGATCCCACCGGTGGGCGGCGACACCTTGTTCATCAACCAGCAGATGGCACTGGCCGAGATGGCGCCGGACCTCCGGAAGCGGATCGAAGGGCTCGACGCCGTCCACTCGGCCCGGCGGGCCTACTCACCCGATGGCCTCTACGGCGATGACGACAGCGACAACGCTCGGGCGATGAAGATCGTCGTGAGCGACGAGGCCTACGCGACCCAGATCCACCCTTTGATTCGCGTGCATCCCGAAACCGGGTCGCCCACGCTCTACAGCACGTTCGGCTACATCATCGGCATCGACGGTATGGCCGACGACGAGGCCAACGCCCTCCTTGGTGAGCTCTACGCCTGGCAGACCCGTGAGGAGTTCCAGTACCGGCACAAGTGGGAAGCCGACATGTTGCTCATGTGGGACAACCGTTGCGTGCTGCACCGGGCGACCGCCGGCTACGACGGCCACGAACGGCTTCTGCATCGCACCACGATCGGCTACAACCCGGCCGTTCGCGTGGCCCTCGACGCGTGACGGGCACGCCGAAGACCACGACGATCACGGCAGGCGGTCTCGAATTCACCGCCGATGTCGGTGGCGACCCCGCTGGCGACTTGGTGCTCCTCCTCCACGGGTTCCCTCACTCCCGTCACAGCTGGCGAGCCGAGGTCGCGGCCCTCGCCGAGCAGGGATACTCGGTGTGCGCCCCCGATCAGCGCGGCTACTCGCCAGGCGCCCGTCCCGCCGGGATCGAGTCGTACCGGACCGATCTGCTGGTCGGTGATGCACTCGCCCTCGCTGATCGCCTCGGCGCTGCGACATTCCACGTCGTCGGCCATGACTGGGGTGGGCAGCTCGCCTGGTATCTGGCGGCACTCCACCCGGAACGGATTCGCTCCGTGGCCGTGATCTCGCGACCTCACCCGGCGGCGTTCGTGCGGGCGATGACGGCCGACGGCGCCCAGGCCCACCGGTCAGGGCACCATCGGTCGTTCCAGCGACCGGAGGCGACGGCTGAACAGCTCGCCGACGATGCGGCCCCGTTGCGCCGGTTGCTGTCGAGCTGGGACGTGCCGCCCGCCGATGCCGAGGTCTACCTCGACCTCCTAGGCACCCACGCCGCACTCGACGCGGCGATCAACTGGTATCGAGCGGTGCGTCTCTCGGAGGTGCTTCCCGCCGACGTGCCCGCGGTGGACGTGCCGACGCTCTACGTGTGGGGCAACGCTGACGCGACAGTCGGCCGCGAGGCTGCGGAGGCAACGACCGACTTCGTCACCGGCTCCTATGAGTTCCTCGAGATCGACGGCGCCGGCCACGCGGTCACCGACCAGCGACCCACCAAGTGGCAGGTAGCCGGAAGTCACGCCTTTGGCGAATGAAATGAGATCCGGACGGATGCCAAAGTGGGTAGACCCAAACCACTCACCCAGGCGCCCGAAAGCCGTGATGACTTCATCCGCCACCAGCAGGATTCCATATTCGTCACAGATACGCTGAATCTCCGGCCAGTAGCTGTCCGGTGGAATGATCACACCCCCTGCCCCCTGCACCGGCTCACCGATAAAGGCCGCCACCTTGTCGGCGCCAATCTCCTGGATTTTCTTTTCCAGCAACCGCGCCTGTTGCAGGCCAAACTCTTCCGGTGAAAGATCCGCGCCCAGCTCAAAAGGGTAAGGCTGCT
>CALKOE010000076.1 GCA_938091985.1 uncultured Acidimicrobiales bacterium
CGGGCCCACGGTGACCGTAGGTACCACGTCGACGACTTCGACGACGATCACCACGACCACCACGGAGCCGCCCTACGAGGGTTGGGTCGATCCTGCGTCGTCGGGCTTGCCATGGGGCGACACCGTCGAGGGCATTCTGACGTTTCGCGGGAATCCGACCAGGAGCTACTACGGCGGAGGCCCGGTGCCGGCGGCGCCGGAAGTGGTGTGGCGATTCCCTGAGGACGGCGCGATGTGCTCGAACTCGTCCGTCGGCAGCAGCGTCATCAACTGGTGTGGTTCGGGATGGACGGGCCAGCCATCGATCTTCGAGCGCGACGGCAACACCTGGGTGGCGGTCGGGGCCTACAGCCGCAACGTCCACTTCCTCGATGCCGACGACGGAAGCCGCCTCCTGCCCGACTTTCCGACCGGCGACATCATCAAGGGCTCGGTCACGATCGACCCCGATGGCTTCCCGCTGCTCTACACCGGAAGCCGCGACAACTTCTACCGCGTGGTGGCCTTCGACGGCGATGAACCTCGCGAGCTCTGGGCGCTGTCGGCCACCGACGTCTCGCCCACGAAGTGGAACAACGATTGGGATGGCGCCGGCCTTGTCATCGACGACTTCTTGTTCATCGGTGGCGAGAACAGTCAGTTCCACATCGTGAAACTGAACCGGGGCTACGACGCCGACGGTCGGGTGACGGTGAACCCGGCTTTGGTGTTCAACACCCCCCGGGTGGGATGACGAGCTACTCCGGCTGGTGGGGGGCAACGTCTCGATCGAGAACTCGGTCGCGATCTCCGGCAACGTCGTCTACTTCGCGAACTCTGGTGGCCTCATCCAGGGTTGGGATGTCACCGGCCTCGACGAGGGGGTCGAACCCACACAGGTGCTGCGCTACTGGGCCGGCGACGACATCGATGCCACGCTCGTGATCGACGAAGAGGGAATGATCTACGCCGGCATCGAATACGAGCGGGGCAACGCTCGGAGCCAGGAAGTCGGTCAGATCATCAAGCTCGACCCGACCAAACCCGATGACCCGCTCGTGTGGGGAGTCGATGAACGGCCTCGCCTCGACTCGGGCGTGTGGGCGACCCCGGGGCTGCATCGCGATCTGCTGATCGTGCCGACCGACACCGGCAAGATTCTCGGTCTCGATCGCGACACCGGTGAGGAGCGCTGGACGACGCAGCTCGTCGGTCCGACCTGGCAGTCGCCAGTGATCGTCGACGACGTGTGGATCCAGGGCGACTGTGCCGGCGTGCTGCGCGGGTACGACGTGAGCGACACGACCATCGAACCGCCGCTTTTGTGGGAGGTCGAGCTCGGTGGCTGCATCGAGTCGACGCCGGCGGTGTGGGACGGCCGGATTGTGGTCGGCACACGAGCCGGCTGGATCTACGCGCTGGGCTAGCGAGGCGGGATCGCCGTGCTGGTGACCACATAGCTCGTGATGTGCGCCTGGCCCGGCAGGGTGGCCAGTTCGTTGCGGATCACGTGGTCGTAGGCCGCCAGGTCTTCCACGTCGACGCGTACGAGATAGTCGACATCGCCGGTGACGTGATGAGCCTCTGTGACCGCGGGCAATGATCGCAGGCCGTCTTCGAATGCCTTCTGTGCATCGGGGTCACCGACGGCCAACCGGGCTGTGACCCAGACGCTGAACCCGCGACCGATCGTTTGGGGATCGACATCGGCGCGATAGCCGCGGATCACGCCGTCGGCTTCGAGGCGTCGGAGTCGACGCAAGGTCGGTGAGCCAGAGAGGCCGACGCGTTCGGCGAGCTCGTTGATCGTGACACGCCCGTCGTGTCGCAACTCGGCGACGATCCGGCGATCAATGGCGTCGAGTGGTTCCATGCGCAGAAGTTTGCCACAGATGCCTTCAAGAGCGCACCAAAGTTGCGCGGACCTGGGCTTTTGTGGAAACAACGCACCCATCCGGCGGGCGATCTCCGTCAAGGTGGGCGGATGGTCCGTTCGCCGTCCCCCGTCGTGTCGCTGATGCTGGCCGGCGCGTGCTGGGGGTCGTCCTACGCGGTGGTGGGATTCGTCGATGACTCCAACCCGTTTCTGATCACCGGAAGCCGGTTCGCCGTCTTCGGTCTTGTCGCTTTGGCGTTGCTCCGAGCCTCGGGCGGTCTTTCCGACATCCCGTGGTCGACGGCGCTCGGCCACGCGCTCGGCGGATCGGTCGGCCTCTATCTCGCCGAGGTCGTTGCCATCTCTCTCGCCGGCGCCGGCCTCACCATCGCCGTGGTCGGGTCGATTCCCGTCGTCTATGCGGTCGTCGGCGCTCGGCGCGACGGTTCTGACCTCCGGCCGCTCGTCCCGTCGATTCTGCTGACCGCGATGGCGCATCTGGTGATCCACCGTGACGCCTGGCCCGTCGCCGGCCGAGCGCCCAGCGACGTGTTCATCGGGCTTGCGGTAGCCGCAGCCGGTGTGGCCGGATTCTGTGTCTACGCCCTGCACTCGACCGATCACCTTCGTGCCCGTCCGGACCTCGGGCCCGAGCGCGGTGGGAGTTGCCAGCGGAGTGTGCTCGATCCCGCTCCTGGCCATCGGCCTACTCGGCGGCTCGTTCGGGGACCCGGGTCGACTTGCGATGGCGGCGCTCTTCCTGGCCGTTGTTCCCTCGTGGCTGGCGACCTCGCTCTGGAACCGAGCTGTCGTCGGTGTGCCGCGTGCGCTCGCTGGTCAGCTGCTCGTCTTCGAGCCACTGAGCGCCTTCGTCTTCGTGCATCTCGTGAGCGGGTCGCTCCCGAGCGTGACGCTGGTCAGCGGTGAGCTACTTCTGCTCGCCGGCGCCCTGCTGGCGGTGCGCTCCGTGAAGCAACCGGAACTGGCTCACTCGCGATAGCCCCGGCGCCGGTGACGGGGGCGCTCAGTCGAAGAGGGCGATCAGCTCGTTGAACCAGGCGAC
>CALKOE010000077.1 GCA_938091985.1 uncultured Acidimicrobiales bacterium
CCCGCCACGTCATCCCCGGTCATCACGACATGCTCAACGGGACCGTGCACGGCGAGTCGTTGCCGTATCAGCGCTACCGCGCGTGGCAGGTCGCTGGTCGCACCGCAGGACTCGTCGGATTGGGTGCGGTCGGTCGAGCAACGAAGTGGCGGCTCGAGGGGCTCGGTATGAACGTGATCAGCGCGGACCCATTCGCCGACGATGCCACCCACGAGCTCGACGACCTGCTCGCCGAGGCCGACGTGGTCTCGATGCACGCCGCGGTGACGCCGGAGACCTTCGGCATGATCAATGCCCCGAAGTTCGCCCTGATGAAGCCCGGCGCGTTCTACCTGAACTCGGCCCGCGCCGGCCTCCACGATGTGGACGCGTTGGTGGCTGCGCTGGACTCCGGCCACCTCGGTGGTGCCGCGCTCGACCATGTCGACGGTGAGTCGCTGCCCGAAGGTCACCCGCTGCTGGCGATGAGCAACGTGGTGCTCACGCCGCACATCGGCGGGGCCACCTACGACGTCGAGACTCGCCAGACAGAGATGATCGTGGCCGACGTGTTGTCCATACTTGCCGGCGAGCGTCCGGTGCACTGCAAGAACCCCGAGGTATTTGATGACTGACGTACGCCAAGCGGTTGTCGACACCGCAATGGAGATGTTCACATCCGGTCTTGTGGTCGGTACCGCCGGCAACGTGTCGGGTCGTCAGGCCGACGGCAGCGTGGCCATGACGCCCTCGTCGGTGCCCTATCCCGACATCACCGTGCCCGGGTTGGCGATCGTGGATCTCGACGGCGAGATCGTCGAGGGAACCGCTCGACCGTCGAGCGAGAAGGCCATGCACTTGAACTGCTACCGGACCTTTCCGGAGGTCGGTGGCGTCGTGCACTGTCACCCTGCCCATGCCTCGATGTTCGCGATCGCCAGGAAGTCGATTCCCGCGTGGATCGAGGAAGTGATCGTCTATGTCGGCGGTGACGTGCCCGTTGCGGCCTACCGCACGACCGGATCCGACGAGCTCGCCGACGAGGTCGTCCTTCATCTCAGCGACCGCGGAGCCGTGCTGATGGCGAACCACGGTCTGCTGTGCGTCGGAAAGTCTCCCGAGGATGCGCTCCACACGGCCGCCGTGGTCGAACACACTGCGAAGATCGTCGCCGGAGCCGAACAGCTCGGCGGCGTCGTGCCGCTTCCCGAAGAGATCGTCACCAATTTCACCAACATCTATGGCCTGATCCGCGGCGGCTGGACGCCACCGCACCTGGCCGAAGTTTCCTGAGGAGGAACAAGCAATGATCGACATGAACAACCTTGGTCACACCAAGTACGAGGTCGACGGGCCGATCGGGATCATCACGATCGACCGCGCCGACAAGGCAAATGCGGTGAACCAGCAGACCCTCGACGAGATGGACGCGTGTTTCACCGCGGCAGCTGACGACATGGACGTCAAGGTCATCGTGTTGCGGGCCGACGGGAAGCACTTCTCGTCCGGCCACGACATGACCGGGTCCAACGACGCCATCGGCGAGAACGCCGACCCTGAGAAGGCGAAGGCGAGCGCCGGTCTCGACTGGGAAGAGCGTGGACTCCAGGCGATCTACGAGTGGGAGCGGGTGCACTACCTCGGCTACAGCCGCAAATGGCGCGACATCCCGAAGCCGACGATCGCCGCGGTGCAGGGCGCCTGTATCGCCGGCGGTTTGATGCTCTGCTGGCCCTGCGACCTGATCATCGCGGCCGACAACGCCCATTTCTCCGACCCCGTTCTGCGAATGGGTATCGGAGGCGTGGAGTACCACGGCCACACCTGGGAAGTGGGGGCCCGCAAGGCCAAGGAGATGCTCTTCACCGCTCGCCGCTTCTCCGCCGAGGAGGCCGAGAAGCTCGGCATGGTGAACCGAGTTGTGCCGCTCGACGAGCTGATGGATCAGACGATGGAGCTCGCTCGCGAGATCTCGCAGATGCATTCGTTCGCGCTCACCCAGGCGAAGCGCATCGTGAACCAGACGCAGGACATCCAGGGCTTCTACTCCGCGCTGCAGTCGGGCTTCGACATGCACACCGTCGGCCATGGCAACGCCATGTCGATCAACGGCTACCCGGTTCTCGTCAACCTCGACGAGATGAAGAAGCAGAACGACTGAGGGTTCACGAGGTCGCGAAAGGCACGGAGCTGTAGCCGGCGACGTTGCTCATCTGCACGCGCTCGCAGCGGGATTCGTCGATCGTGTAGTCGGGCCAGCGGGTTCGAATCTCGTCGATGGCGACGGCGCATTCCATGCGGGCGAGAGCGGCGCCGAGGCACGTATGGATGCCGTGGCCGAGGCTGATGGCCAGGCGTTGATCTCGGTCGATGTCGAACACGGTGGCATCGGCGCCGAACTCGCGCTCGTCGTGGTTGGCGGCGCCGGTGAGGATGAACACGGGCTTTCCGGCCTTCACTGTCACCCCATGCCACTCGGTCTCGTTGACGCTGAGCCGACCCTGGTACTGCGATGGCGCCCAGTAGCGCAGTACCTCTTCGACCGCCGCGTCGACCTTCGATGGATCGGCCTTCAGCTTGGCCCACTCGCCCGGGTTGCGATGGAACAGCACGCCCGCATTGGCGACGGCCTTGGTGACGGTTTCGCTCCCAGCCGCGCCGAGCAATGAGATGAAACCGGCGATGTCCTCGTCGGTGAGCGAGGTGGTGTCGCCGTTTTCGGTTTCGACCTCCGCTTCGATGAGTGTGGAGGTGAGGTCATCTCCGAGATGGCTTCGCTTGTCGCGGGCGAACTCGATGAAATACACCGCTTGGTTGATGGCGGCCTCGGCCTGGGCTGCGG
>CALKOE010000078.1 GCA_938091985.1 uncultured Acidimicrobiales bacterium
CCTGGAGGATTCCCGTGAAGCGTCTGTTTGCTGCGTTGTTCGTTCTCGCCCTGTTCGCCGCGGCCTGTGGTGATGATTCCGGCGGTGATGACGCCGACGAAGGCACCACGACGTCGGCAGCGCCCGTCGGCGACGACTCGACGGCTGACGACGACTCGACGACTGACGACGATTCGACGACTGACGATGACTCGACGACTGATGACGACTCCCCGGTCGACGACGTGGCGCCGTTCGCATCGTTCCAAGGCGTCTCCGAGACCGAGATCGGCTTCGGCATAGCGGCCATCGACGCGGAGGCGTTGATCCCGTTCGGTGTCGACCTGGGCACGGCACCCGTCGAGGAGATGTACATCGCCTGGTCTGATGCGCAGAATGAGCGCGGTGGCGTTCTCGGGCGCAACCTCGTGCCCACCACCCGCCTGTTTCTCCCGGTCGGCACGGCTCCGTCTGATGCCGTCTGCGCAGAGTTCGCCGAGGATCTCGAGCTCTTCACCGTGATCGGCCAGTTCCTGGGCGACGCTCCGCTGTGCATCACCCAGCTCAACGGGCTTCCCTACATCGGGCACTTCGGGCTCAACGACAGCCGCGACGAGGCGTCCGAGGGTCGTTTCATCGCCACCGAGATGGCCAACAGTGCCCAGCGCTACGGCGGTGTCGCCGAGATGATCGCTCAGGGCGACCTCGACGGGAAGAAGGTGGCTCTCTGGTGGGGCAACCCGGTCGATGCCGAGTTCGCTGATCTCGTGCGTCCGCTGCTCGAGGAGGCGAACATCGAGATCGCCGCCGAGGTCGAAGTGGGCGACTTCGGACAAGACCAGGTCGCAGCCGACCTCGCTGGAGATCAGCGGATGGAAGTCGTCAAGTCGTCCGGCGCCGACTTCATTCTCTCTCTGAGCAACATCAACCCGGTGACCGAAGCCGCCGACCGCAACAAATTTGACGGCACGATCGGGTTCACCAACGGCCAGGCTGCGGACCAGATCATCTTCCCGGAGGTCGAGATCGCCGATGATTCGACGGTGCCCGAGCGAACCTTCGCGATCACCACCGACAAGCCGACGCCGGAAGAGGCGCTTGCCGATGCAGGCATCCAACAGTGCATCGACGAATACAACGCGGCCTTCGACGAACCGATCGACGTGGAGTCGAAGACCACCGTGCAGGCGCTCGTGAACCATTGCCGGGCGTTCCGGTTGATGGTGTTGATCTTCGAGTCGGCCGGCGTCGATCTCAACCCGGAGACGTTCGTCGCCGGTGCTGAGGCCCTGGGGACGTTCGACCTTCCGGCCATGGCCGATGCAACCCTCGGCCCCGACAACCACGCCGCCGGGAGCAAGATCCGGCGCTATGAGTACGACGCGTCGGTTGGCTACCACCTGCCGGTGGGCGATGCCATCGATCCGGTTGTGCCCGCCTGAGCATGGAATCGGCTCAGTAGGTCGTAGCGCCTAGAGACACCGCGCCAGACCCTGGGTATCCTTACGCGCTGTGAAGGGTCTCATTCTCAGCGGCGGTGCCGGAACCCGGCTTCGCCCAATCACCCACACCAGCGCAAAGCAGCTGGTGCCAGTCGCCAACAAGCCGATCCTGTTCTACGGGATCGAAGACATGGCCGCGGCCGGGATCGAGGAGATCGGGATCATCATCGCGCCGGCCACCGGCGACGAGATCCGTGAATATGTGGGTGACGGCTCGAACTTCGGCGTCAACATCACCTGGATCGTGCAGGACGAGCCGAGCGGGCTCGCTCACTGTGTGCTGATCGCCCGTGACTTCCTCGGCGACGACGACTTCGTCATGTATCTGGGCGACAACATGCTCGAGCAGGGCCTCACGGAGTTCGTCGAAGGCTTCGAGAACGCTCGGAGCGCTGAACCACAGCTCGGCGTCGAGCACGTGAAGCCGGCGGCTCAGATCCTGCTCGCCAAGGTCGAGAATCCGACCGCGTTCGGCGTGGCCGAGATCGGCCCCGATGGCGAGGTCGTCCAGCTCGTCGAGAAGCCCGAGGTGCCACCGTCCGACCTGGCGCTGGTGGGCGTGTATCTCTTCGACCCCACGATCCACATCGCAGTCGCGTCGATCGAACCCTCGCCACGCGGCGAACTCGAGATCACCGATGCCATCCAATGGCTCGTGACCAATGGTTACCGGGTCAACCACGAGGTGCTTGTCGGCTGGTGGATCGACACCGGCAAAAAGGACCCGTTGCTCGAGTGCAATCGACTCGTGCTCGACACCCTGAAGCGCAACGTTGCCGGAGATGTCGACCCCACGTCGTCGATCGACGGAAGAGTCGTGATCGAAGAGGGCGCGAAGATCGTGAACTCCACAGTGCGGGGCCCGGCCATCATCGGCGCCGGCACCATCATCGAAGACAGCTATGTCGGGCCGTACAGCTCCATCGCGATCGACTGCGTCATCACCCGCAGCGAGATCGACAACTCGGTCATCCTTCGGCGCAGCTCGGTGACCGACATCCCCCGGCTCACCGACTCTCTCGTCGGTCGTGACACCGAGATCACCAAGGGCGACGCTCGACCGCGCGCAACCCGTGTGATGCTGGGCGATCACTGCCACGTCGAGATCGAATAGCCCCCGAACAATTCGTCCTTCCCGAACCTGCACCCCCTGGAGCATTCATGGCAACCGTGACGCCGAGTGACGTCATCGACGGCGTGTACATCGTCGAACCCGACATCCATCGCGACGAGCGCGGCTACTTCATCGAGACGTATCGCCGCTCGTGGTTTCCCGGCCAGCGGGAGATGATCCAGGGCAATCGCGGCGATCGACAAGGTGGCTCCGTGGTCGGCTTGCACTACCACCTGCACCAGAGCGACTACTGGTACTGCCCCTACGGCAAGGTCCGCGTCGTGCTCCACGACCTTCGCGAGGGCGGCCCGACAGACGGCGCCACAATCGTCTACGACCTCGGCGGCGAAGACGCCGACTCCCATCTGCACAACGGCATCTACATCCCTCCGGGGGTGGCCCACGGCTTCGCGGCGCTGACCGACTGCACACTCACGTATCTGGTCGACGGCTACTACAACCCCGCCGACGAACTCGGTGTCCTCTGGAATGACCCCGAGATCGGCGCCGACTGGGGCCTTACCGACCCGATCCTGTCGGGCCGCGACCAGGCGAACCCCTTGCGGGCCGACCTGCCTGCGAATCGTCAGCCGTATCACTCGCTGCGCACCACCTGAATCGGGCTGAGGAGCCTTCTCATGAAACTGTTCGTCACCGGCGCTGCTGGATTCATCGGCAGCAACTATGTCCGCCACGTCCTCGAGACGAGCGACGACGAGATCGTCATCTACGACGCGCTCACGTATGCGGGCAACATGGCCTCGATC
>CALKOE010000079.1 GCA_938091985.1 uncultured Acidimicrobiales bacterium
CACCGAGATCGTTGACGACGACCATTGCGCCGCGGCGGGCGAGCTCGAGGGCGTGGGCCTTGCCCAGCCCGTTGCCGGCGCCGGTGATGATCGCAACCCGCTCGTCGAATCGAAGCTCGCTCATGTTGTCTCCTGGTTTTCGACTGCGACCTGCGCAGCCCATCGGTAGTCGGCCTTGCCGTTGGGTCCTCGGACCACTTCCGGCACGGCGATCACTGTACGGGGAAGCTTGTAACGCGCAAGATGCCCGTCGCAGTGTTCGATCAGCTCGTCTCGTGTGACCGGCGAGGAGGTCGACACGACGGCGCACACCTCGTTGCCCCAGCGCTCGCTCGGACGGCCGACCACCACCGCGTCGCGCACGGCGGGATGCGCGTGGAGTACGGCCTCGACCTCCTCCACGAACACCTTCTCGCCGCCGGTGTTGATGCACACCGAGTCGCGGCCAAGGAGCTTCAGGCGGCCGTCGGCCAACCACTCGGCCCGGTCGCCGGGCACCGAGTAGCGGGTGCCGTCGATGGTCGGGAACGTGCGGCGCGTCTTGTCGGGGTCGCCCAGATAGCCCAGCGGGATTCGCCCGGTGCGGGCCAACCACCCGGTCGCCTCTGGAGCCGGCTCGATCCGGCCGGTCATGTCCTCTGAGATGACGCACGTGCCCGGCGCCGGCTCGAACACTCCGGCCTCGACTTCGCCTTCATCGGTACTCACGTTGCGCCCCTGTGTGCCCGATTCGGATGCGCCCATCGAGTCGATGATGCGCAAGCCCGGTCGGTGGGCGAGGAACTCTTCCTTCACTCCGGTCGTCATCGCGGCGGCGCCGGTGGCCAGCACCTTGAGCGGAGAGAAGTCGTAGGGCGTGCCCGCGTCGATCGCTCGGTCGAGTTCGTCGAGAATCGGCCGTCCGAACGCGTTGCCGATCACGATCATGAACGAACACTTCTCGCGCTCGATCGTCGAGAGGATGTCGGCGGGGTCGAGACGGTCGACGACATGGCCGAACACCACGGGATCGCCGCCCATCCACCCGAGCCAGGCCAGCCACTGGCCGCCGCCATGCATCAGCGGCGCGGCGATGAGATAGGGGAACACCCGGTCTTCGGCGGCCGACTCAACGGCGGCCTCGTAGCTCTCGAACTCTCGACCGTTGCGAGGATCGGCGCCGCCCATCGCCCCTGTCCAGATATCGGCCTGACGCCACAACACACCCTTCGGAAGGCCGGTCGTGCCACCCGTGTAGACCATGTAGAGATCGTCGGGGGAGCGGTCGAGGTCCGGCCGCTCGTGCGACGATCCGGCGAGCAGCGTCTCGTAGTCGTGGGCGCCATCGAGGAGCGCCTGTCCGCTGTCGTCGTTCACCTGGATCAGCGTGGTGAGCGCCGGCAGGTGGGGTCGAATCTCGGCGATCACCGGAGCGAAACACGCGTGGTAGACGATTGCCTTTGCGTCGGCGTCGAGGAGCAGCGACACCAGTTCCTCGGCTACATAGCGATAGTTGACGTTGAGCGAGACGCCCCGCGCCTTCCAGGCCGCGAGCATGCCTTCGAGATACTCGGACCCGTTGTGGAGATAGAGGGCCACATGGTCTTGTCCCGACTCCCACGGTTCGAGCTCGGCTCGCTCGGTGTGGCATCGGATCCCGGCGGCGATCAGCGCGTTGGCCAGTCGGTTCGCCCGGTCGTCGACCTCCGCGAACGTCAGCCGACGACTGGGCGTGATGACGGCCTCGCGGTCGGGGATCCGCGCTGCGATCCGCTCGAAGACCTCGGCAATGTTTGCTTGAAACAGCACCGGACAAATCTACTTCCCAACCTTCGATGGATGGTCAGTCGACTTGAAGGGAAGATCACCACGACGCTGTGAGCTCGCCAGCCAAACGGTCGGGTTCGGCTCGCGGTGGTGGTGCACTTGTCCGAACGGTGAGACCGAATCCATCGCCGGCGAACCTCGGGAACACGTGGAGGTGGGCATGGAACACCTCTTGGCCTGCCGCCTCACCGTCGGCATAAAAGAGGTTGACGCCCTCGGTGGGAACGGTGCTGGACCGAAGGGCGGCGTCCATGCGCTGCGCGGCGGTCATCATCTCCGCCGCGTCTGCTGGATCGACATCGACCAGGTCTGCACTGTGGGCCTTGGGGATCACGAGCATGTGGCCAGGTGTTACCGGGGCGATGTCCATGAAGGCGATCACCCGATCCGTCTCGTGCACGACACTGGCCGGCGCGGTGCCTGAAACGATCGAGCAGAAGATGCAGTCGTCGGTCATTCACCATGCTCGCGCGGCGGCGCTGGGTCGCTCCCAGATTTACGCAGCATCGGCGTGCCGTCCGAACGGGTCGGGCCAGTGGGTCAGGTGGTCGGGTACCGGGGTGCCGTCGGGGCGGGTGAGACTCCACTCACCGGCGTCGATGCGCCAGGCGTGGAAGCCCTGTTCCTTGATGCGGTTGTGTTTCCCGCAACCGGGTGCCCCGTTGCCGGGGTTGGTTCTTCCGTGCCGCTTCCAGGGCATCAGATGGTCGATCTGGCACTTCGAGGCGGGGACCCAACACCCGGTCCAGTAGCAGGCGACCTCCGACAGCAGGGCGGCGTCGCGGGCACTGCCGGTGAACAGCCGGGAGCGACGGCCGAGGTCGATCACCACGCCGGCGGAGTTCACCACCACCCGTCGGACATGGTCGACCAACGAGCGGGCGACGATCTCCGCCGGGTTGATGTAGTGCCCGTCGGCCGTGCGGGAGAAGCGGTTGCGATCAGTCGGTTCGATGGGCGGCGGTTCGGCCCCGACCAGGCGCGCAGCATGGTGCTCGTAGGTCTTCTCATCGATGACAAGGTCGGTGCAGGTGTCGAGTGGCTGTCCGCTGGGGCCGACGGCCGCGCCACGCCGAACCAGTTCGATGAATGCGTCGTAGCGCAGCTGGGGACTCGTGCGCGGGAGATGCGCTCTCCACTCTTCGCCGAACTCGGCTTGCGCCGCCTCGATGTCGGCAAGGCGCAGGGCATCGACCAGCCGGGAGAGAACCTCAGAGAACTGGGCACCGTCGACGCTCATCATCCGGCCTCGCAGATCCCAGAACCCGTTGAGGTCCTGTACCGACTCGACGTTGCGGCGACGCCAGCGCCGATTGGCCTTGTCGGCCGCTCCGTCTTGGTCGACCCGATTGGTCCACTCCACACAGAACCGGTCGAACTCGAGAAACTCCATCTCGCGGGCGGCCAGCAGGAACTCCTCTTCGCATACCGCCACGAATTCGCGCACTCGCGGGTTGGCCCACACCGCAGCGATGCGGCGTACTTGATCGGTGCCGACCAATCCATCCGCGTAGCACTCTGCGATCGCGGGCAGTTCTCGGAGACACTTCATCACCCGGTCACGCTGCGATGCTTCCGACCCCGACAGATGGGCATGCAACCGCATCATCACTCGAGCCGAGAAATGCCCGTCGGTGCGGTAGACGCCCGACCGGTCGATGCGGTCGAGCAGCGCAATTCGCTGCGCATCGAGCCGCCGGGCCTCGCGCTCTAACCGCGCGATCTCGGCTGCTGCCGCATCCGCATCGAACTTCACGCTAGAACCGAACATGCGTTCGACACTACGCAACCCCTGTGACACCGTGATGTCAAGTGGTCCGAGCAATGAGGTCGTCGAGTTCCTCGGCCGGGGTGGCCCCATCGAGCACGACGCGGGGTCGGCCGTTGAGCTCTATTGCGACTTGATCTGCGGTCCGCTG
>CALKOE010000080.1 GCA_938091985.1 uncultured Acidimicrobiales bacterium
AAGTCGCTCGTCGCGGTCGAGAGTGCGCCGGAACGTGCCTCGCGGGCTCATCTCCTCGAGAGCGTGCGAGTGTTCTCGATCGAGCGGGCGAGAGAGCAAGGGACGTGGGATTCCTGCCGCAGATCTCACCTGCAGTGGGTCGACGAGTTCACGACCCGAACCGTCGGACCCCATGGCCACGACGATTGCGAGGTCGTCGACCCGTTGGCAGATCTCGATCGGGAAGGCAACGAGATCCGTGCTGCCCTCGAGTGGACGGAGGGCGACCCGGAGCGCTCACTCACAGTATGTGCACGTCTCGTGAACTGGTGGCGTGGACGTGACATGGCCGCGTATGCCATCGAGCGCTTCGAGGAGCTCCTTCGCGTGAGCGGAGCGCTCGACCCCGAGGTGAGAGGCGAGGCGCTGACCACGCTGGTCTTGATGCGGCGGATCGCAGGCTTCGACGCGGCGCGCACGAACGAGCTCGCCAGCGATGTTCGCCGCTTGATCGATGAAATGGCCGAGGGGTCGGAACGTGATCGACTCGAACTTCGGTACTACGAATCGGCATTCGACGTCGGCGATATGGAGTTGCCGGCGCGTGTACGGGCGATCATCGATCGAACGCAGGCACGCGGCGAGCCGGTCGACACCCTTGCGACCCATCTGCTGAGTGCCTGGTTGGTCGCCAACGATCCGCCCAGCGCGACGTCGGTCGCGGAGGAGGGTTTGTCCCTGAGCCAGTCGGCGACTCTCGCTCGGCAGGCCCATGCATGGGAACAGAACGCCCTCGCCGCACTCGCTGCCGGCGATCTCCCACGAGCGCAGCACTTCCTCGAGGGCGCGCTCGGACGGTTCGAGGGCATTGGCCAACGTTTCTGTTCAGTGCACGGTTGTGAGTCGGTCGCCTGGTGGCTCGCGCTCCAGGGTCTCCACGACCAGAGCCGCGCTCTTCTGGCGGCCACAGAGGGTCTGCGGGCCAGACATCACCGCTACCGAAGCGGGTTCGAGGAGCCGGCGGTCGTTGCAACGATTGCTCTGCTGGGCGAACGTCCAGACCCGGACTCTTACGCTCTTCTCGATACAACGATCGCGGCAGCGCTGGACTACATCGGCGACGTCACTCACCGCGTCGGCCTTGGCGCCGGCTCCGAGGATTGAGGGCTTTCCATGACTGCGTCCGAATGGGATGACTACGCCGCCGAGTGGGATGACGACCCGGCCGCGCGTGCCTACGCCGCTGCGGCCTTCGATTCGCTCGAGAAACTGCTCGACCAACACGGTGTCGGTCTGGCCGACGCACGAGTGTGCGACTTCGGATGTGGTACCGGTCTGTTGACGGAGCGGATGGTCGACAGGGCGCGCGTCATCGACGCGGTCGACTCGTCAGGGGCGATGCTTGCAGTGCTCGACGCGAAGGCCGAGGCCAACGGGTGGGCCAACGTCTCGACGATGACAGTGCCGGGCCGACCTGCGACGCCTTACGACCTGGTCGTCTGCTCCTCGGTCTGCGGGTTTCTCGAGGACTACCCGGCCATGGTGGTCGAGCTCGTCTCGCATCTGCGGCCGGGTGGGCTGTTCGTGCAGTGGGACTGGGAAGCCGACGAGGGTGCCAGCGAAGGCGATGGTCTCGCTCGCTCGACGATCGAGACGGCCCTGTCTGGCGCAGGACTCGAATCCGTCACCGTGGGGGTCGGGTTCACGCAGGACTACGAGGGCGAAAAGATGGCGCCGCTGATGGGGTCAGGACGAACACCCGTCGGCTGAGTAGCGTCGGCGCATGCCATCGATCGACCCGACACCCGCACAGCTCGAAGACCTCGCCGCACGCGTCGCGACCGTCACCGGCCCGATTCGCATGATCAACCTGCTTCGGTTCCGTGAGGTCGCCGACTATGGCGATGTTCCCGACCCGGCCGAGACCGGTTCGAGCACGGGGGCCGAGGCATATGCCCGCTACGGCCAGGTGGCCATGGCCGAGGTCGCGGCAGTCGGTGGCTCGCAGTTCGAGGCAGCCACCGCCCACATGACCGTGATCGGCCCAGAGGACGAGAGCTGGGATCTGGTCGCGATCATCGAATACCCGAGCCCGGCAGCCTTTCTGGAGATGATTGCGAAGCCGAGCTATCGAGCGGGTGTCTTTCACCGCACAGCCGGTCTCGCCGACACTCGGATCTACATGACCACGTCGCTCTTCGGCTGAGCGTGAAGCGCTCTGGCTGAGATTCTGACCGGTCATACCCGGGCCAAGATCGTGGTCACGCCCGGTTGACGACGCTCAGCCGGGTGAGGCCCAGCGCCGAATCCAGGCGTGCATGGCGATGCCGGCAGCCACGCCGGCGTTGATCGAGCGCGTGGAGCCGAACTGGGCGATGGAGCACACCCGCTCGGCGGCGGCGTGAGCGCCAGGGGAGAGGCCGGGTCCCTCCTGACCGAACAGCAGCATGCAGCGCTCGGGGAGCTCGGTCGACTCGATCGGTTCCGAACCGGGCAGGTTGTCGATCCCGATGATCGGTAGGCCTACGTCGGTCGCCCAGTTCACGAGGTCGTCGACCTGCTCGTGGTGTCGGATGTGTTGGTAGACGTCGGTCATCATCGCGCCGCGCTTGTTCCACTTTCGGCGCCCGACGATGTGGACCTCGGCCGCGAGGAAGGCCTTGGCGGTTCGCACGACAGTGCCGATGTTGCGGTCGTGCTCCCAGTTCTCGATCGCGATGTGGAAGCCGTGTCGGCGCTCGTCGAGATCGGCGACGATCGCGTCGACCGTCCAGTAGCGATACTCGTCGCCCACGTTGCGCCGATCGCCTCCCGACAGCAGCTCTGGGTCGAGGCGAGCGTCGTCGGGCCACGGTTCGGCGTGTGGGCCGACGCCGACTTCCGGCTCGCTGCCGACGGGGTCGGCGGTCAACGGCGTCGTCCGGGCGGACGAGGGAGTCGGCTCCGGCGTGCACCCTTGGGCGTGATGATGTTGCGATCGGGGATTTCGTGGCGGTGATCGGTCCACCCCTGACCGTCCCAGTAGCGCAGCGCGCCATCGTCGACCTCAGGGTCGTGATACCAGCCAGCCGGCGGGTGCTCCGGGTCGTCGTCGCTCGGAGCGACTTCGCCCATGCCTGGGAAGAGAGCCGAGAGGTTGACCGATGACAGCGCAGAGTCGGGCGATGACGGCCGCTCGGTCAGCGAGGCCGCAGCGGGGGTGTGGACACGGTCGTCCTGCATCGTGCGAAGCGTCTCGGCGACGACGGGGTCGGGACCTTCGTACGGTGGCAACCCCTCCATCTCGCGCAGGATGTTGATGCGCTCGCTGAGCGGCGGGTGGGTGCTGAACATGTCGTTGAACCGGCGTCCCCGAGCCCCGGTCTCGTGATCGTCGGGCGATTCGATCCACAGGTGTGAGGTGGCGTGGGAGGTCTTGCTGACGACGGTGATGTCGGCATCCAGCTTCTCGAGCGCCTGGCGCAGGCCGGCGGGATATCGGGTGATCTCCACAGCCGTTGCGTCGGCGAGTGACTCTCGGGACCGGCTGACTGCGGCTCGGAGCAGTGCGGCGGCCAGCGGAGCGAGGACTGCCACGGCGATCATTCCGATGATGATCAGC
>CALKOE010000081.1 GCA_938091985.1 uncultured Acidimicrobiales bacterium
GACCCGACGCTCATGCTCAACGCTCCGGTGCCGGCCGCCCACAAGGTGCTCCAACGCGCCGGTATGACCCTCGACGACATCGACATCTTCGAAGTCAACGAGGCCTTCGCCGTCGTCTCCGAGAAGTTCCAGCGCGACCTCGACCTCGACCGTTCCAAGGTCAACGTCAATGGCGGGGCGATGGCCCTCGGCCATCCGATCGGCGCCACCGGTGCGATTCTGATCGGCACTGTGCTCGACGAGCTCGAGCGCACCGACAAGCAGGTTGGGCTCATCACCATGTGCGCGGGCGGCGGAATGGCCCCCGCCATCATTATCGAGCGGGTCTGATCACCGGCTGATGAGACTCTTCATCAGCCACAAGAGCGAGGACAAGCGGCGGGCCCACGAACTGTTCAGGGTCCTCAACGAGCTTCCTGGTGTTGAGGTCTGGCTCGACATCTTCAACCTCGCCGTGGGCGACTCTCTCGACGAGATCCTGCCGAGCATCGAGGAGAGTGACGCGGTCATCCTTCTCTGGTCGAAGGCTGCGTCGGAAAGCGAGTGGGTTCGCCGCGAGGCCGAACACGGTCTCGCGGTCGGGCGTCCGGTCATTCCGATCCTGCTCGACCGGACCATTCCCGAGGGCCTCGGCGCGGCCGACCAACTCCTCTATGTCGACTTCTGGGATGACGTGCTCGGACTGGGCCACCTCTGTCTGTCCTACGTCGCGGCCACCGCGCTCGACCGAGCAGGCCACACCGAGGAACTGGAATTGCTTCGGCGCTATGAGGGGCTCGCCGCCCACGGCATCCGCAACCTCCTGATCCGCCGAACGGGAGTCGACGAGGCCTTCTACTGGAGCAGCCACGCACGCGATGCCCTCGAGGATCTCGACGAAGCCGTCGGCGACCTGCTCGACGAGCTCGACGAAGACGACGAACTGTTCGGTGTGCTCGACGGGGTCGGCGACATCGTGTGGGCCATGCACGATCGGCTGGAAGAGCTCCTCAGCTATGTCGAGATGGAGGAGGCCGTTCGCGCGGTGTATCCCGACTTCACGGCCGAGGAACTCGAGGGCTGCGCCATGGGCGTCTGGGAGTACCTCTCCGCTTCAGAGGACGTGTTCGAGCGGTTCCAGAAGCACTCGAGGCGGTTCCCCGATCTTGTCGACCGGCTCGACGAGTACCAGAGCACCGACGAAGACATCGTGCCGACGTCGGACCACAGCTTCATGGGACTTCACGACGATGCCTGGCTGATTCTCAATGCGGCATTTCGCGTCGAGGAACTCGGGCTCATCAAGGAGGGCAAGTTCAAGGTCGACTGGGAGGGCATGCTCTGGAAGGACTCGGTCGTGCGCATGATGATCCCGGTGGATCGCATGATCGCCCTGGAGGGCTATCTCCGCCAGATCATCGGCGAGGAGATGGGTGTGGAGGATGCCCTCGGCGGCGAGATCGAGAACTACGAGCCGACCATCCAGGTCGAGGGCGACATGCCCTTCTACTTCATGCCCGCGCCCTACGACCGCGGCAACGGCCCCGGCTGGTCCAAGTGGATCGACGACTAAGCCGAGGCCTCACTCCCGCGGGACGTTGGACTCTGGGAAGCGCCTCACGACACCCCCAGGATTGATGCGATGACGCAATCACCGCGACCAGAGATCGACGACCTCGCCGAGAACGAGCAGGTCTTCGGCTTCATGCTTGCGCTGCACGGCGGCGTCCACCTTCTTGGTTGGGTGATCAGCTGGAGGCTCTTCGAGGTCCAGAATTTCCACTACGAGGACGTATGGCCGGCAGCGGGGACGTGGCCCGGACGTCTCGCAGGCGTGCTCTGGCTGGTCGCCGCCGCATCGCTTGCCCTGGTCGGCACCCGCCTCGCCTTCCGGCGCCCGGTCACACGCCTGCAGCTCGTCGGACCGCTCACGCTGTCGGTAGCGATGACGCTGACAGCCATACCGGAAGCGCTGCCCGGCACCGCCGTGAGCGGATCGATTCTGTTGGCGATGGCTGTGTTGGCCGTTCGCCGCGCCCGAGTCAGTCCGTAGGTGGAACGATCACGACGGGGCACGGAGCGTGGTTGACGACGCCCGTCGTCACTGAGCCGAGCACCAGGCCGGCGAAGCCACCCCGGCCACGCGCTCCCATCACCAAGAGATCGGCCGAGCGGCCTTCGTCCACGAGCGAACCCGACGCGTGCCCGCCCACAACACGGATCGAAACGCGGTCGGCTTCGTCGTCGGTCACCACGTCGGCAACCACGTCGCGAGCCGTCTGCCGTGCACCCTCCTCAAACATCGCCGGGTCGAGGAACGTCGGCTCGAAGCCACCCACCGGCGGCATGTGCCACACGTGAACCGCCACGACCTCGTCGCCCTCGTGTGCGTGGTCGAGGGCCCAGCGCAACGCTCGTCGAGCATTGGGCGAATCGTCGATACCAACCAGAATCGTTTCCATGGCCTCATTGTCCGTCAACCGGGCCGAATTTGGTAGTGACCAAGGTCTTGTTCTCGGGACCTTCGTCACTGACGCGGCCAGCGATGCTCGGCGAAGATGCAGCCATCGAACCTCATGACCCCCGCCCTGGAGTCCGCGCCGTCGTCGTGCCGGTCGATGGCAGCGACGAGTCGACGCG
>CALKOE010000082.1 GCA_938091985.1 uncultured Acidimicrobiales bacterium
CCCGCAGGACTTCGCCCGGGCTGAGTCGCTCGCCGGGCGCTACCTCACCGGCCGCGAGGGTCTGCTCGATGCTCGACTGGCCGGCGGGTTCGTGAGAGATGTCCACGGCGACCTCACCGCCGACGACATCTTCTGCCTCGACGACGGACCCCGCATCATCGACTGCCTCGCCTTCAACGACCGCTGGCGGGTCATCGACGTGCTTTCCGACGTCGGTTTTCTGGTCATGGACATCCACCGCCTGGCGGGCTGGCGAGCGGCGGAGAAGCTCATGCGCTGGTACCAGGAGTTCAGCAACGAACACCATCCGCCATCGCTCGCCCACCACTACGTCGCCTATCGCGCCCATGTGAGAGCGAAGGTCGCCTGCTTGCGTCTTTCTCAGGGCGACCAGCGGAGCGCAGCCCTTGCCCGGCAGTACCACGACCTTGCCCTCGACCATCTCGAGCGAGCTCGACTGCGGGTGATCGTCGTGGGGGGCGGGCCCGGCGTGGGCAAGTCGACACTCGCCAAGAAGCTCGGTGCCCACTTCGGCTACCCGGTCTTGGCATCCGACGACATCCGCAAGGACGTCGCCCGAACCCCGCGTGACGAGCACCGCTTCAGTAAGCCAGGTGAAGGCACCTATGACGATGCGAACAGACACGCGACCTACGTGGAACTGATGCGAGAGGCGGAGCTGCTTCTCTCATCCGGCACCGGTGCGGTTCTCGACGCCACATGGGCCGGCAACGACGACCGCGAAGGCGTTCGACAGCTGGCCGCACGCACGGGAGCCGAACTCGTCGAGGTCGAGTGTGTACTCGACCCTGCAACCGCGAAAGAACGGATCACTCGGCGCCTGGAGAGCCCCGACAATCTCTCCGATGCCAGGCCGGAGCTCGTCGACTACATGGCCGCACGGCGCGAGCCCTGGCCCGAGGCAGTCGCGGTCGACACTGGTCCCCCTGTCGACGAGATCACTGAGTCAGCCCTCGCCGCCATCGAGAACCAAAGGTAGGTTCGCCCCAGTGCCACAGGATTCGCCGGCGCCTGCCGGGCTACAGCGAGAAGTCTCTCTCCCGATGCTCGTGCTCTACGGGCTCGGCACCACCGTGGGTGCAGGGATCTACGCGCTCATGGGCGAAGTGGCCGGTTCGGCCGGGATGCGGGCGCCGCTCGCGTTCCTCGTGTCGGCCCTCTTGGCCGGCACGACGGCGATCGGGTTCGCCGAGCTCGCCGGCCGCCTGCCGAAGGCCGCGGGCGAGGCCGTGTTCGTCAACCAGGCCTTCGGGCGCCGCCCCCTCACTGCAGCGGTCGGCGGAGGTGTGCTCGTGGCCGGCGTGGTCGCGGCCGCCGCGGTCACCGACGCGTTCGCCGGCTATGTCGCCGAGCTGACCGACGGGCCGAAGTGGCTGCTCAGCGTTGGTCTGATCGTGGCGTTGGCTGGACTCGCAGTCACCGGCGCCAAGGAATCGGTCACCGCGGCGGCGACGTTCACCGTGATCGAAATCGGCGGACTCCTCCTGGTCCTGTGGGCCGGACGCGAGAGCTTCGGCGACATCTTCTCCCACGCCGGCGAACTCGTCGGCCCGCCCACGAGCTTCAGCGGGTGGTCGGGCGTGCTCGGCGGAGCCTTCCTCGCGTTCTTCGCGTTCCTGGGCTTCGAAGACATCGATTCGGTGGCCGAGGAGACGGACGATGCCTCCGTCAACCTCCCCCGAGCAGTGCTGATCACGCTCGGCATCACCACAGTGCTCTACGTGGTCGTGGCCGCGATCTCAGTGCTGCAGGTCTCGCCTGAACGATTGAGCGAGTCCGACGCACCCTTGGCGTTCATCTACGAAGAGGCCGGCGGCAACCGGGACGTGATGGCCTTCATCGCCGCGCTGGCGATGGTCAACGGGGCGCTCGTCCAGATGGTCATGGTGCCCCGTGTGGTCTACGGGCTGAGCCGGCTCGGGCTCGTCCCGGCAGCGATGGGAGCGGTATCACCCCGCACCAACACGCCGGTGCGCGCCACTCTCGGCGCCGCGGTCCTGATCACTGTCCTCACGCTCAGCCTCGACATCGAGTGGCTGGCCCGGCTCACCTCCGCTGTGACCATGGCGGTGTTCATCAGCGTCAACGCGTCGCTCATCCGCATCAAACGCAAGGATGGACCCACGACGACGTTCAGCGTTCCGGCATGGGTACCGGTCGTCGGCATCGTGGCGTCGGTCGGGATGTTCATCGCCGAGGTCTGGCGAATCCTCAGCTGACGCCGGGGGCCCCGAGCGTCCACGTCCACTCGTAGGAACGGCGGCTGGTGCGATACGGCGGCAAGGTGTCGGGGCCACACGCACCCGTTCCAAGCCCGCGCACGGCAGCATCGATGTGAACTTCTGTGGTCTCCCCGCCACCGAGGTCGGCGAGCGTTGTCGCCGCGGTGAGGTCGATGTCGTGGTGCCGACGTGCCGAGAAGGCGAACCGGGTCGAGCCGCCGATCACCAGTCCTCGGCGGCGGGCGTCGGCAAGCGAGAACCAGCGTGTGTCTTCGTGCGAACCGTGGTCCTGGGGCAGAGAGAACGGGTGGTACTGCGCATCCACTGTCGACGCCCAGCGACCGATCGTTGCCCCGGAGCGCCGGTCGGGATAGGTCTCTTCGGGGCCCAGGCCGAACCACTCGAGACGGTCCAGTTCGGCCGGCGCCTCGAAACGCACCCCGACCCGAGGAAGATCATGCCAACCCTCGGGCAGCTCGATCTTCTCGTGGAACTCGATCTCATCACCGATGGTGATGCGCGTGCGGTGGACGGCGTCAC
>CALKOE010000083.1 GCA_938091985.1 uncultured Acidimicrobiales bacterium
GACAACGACGGCCGCGCCCGATGACTCGTTGCCCGACGACGAAACGACGGACGACGGCACACCCGACGAGACGACCACGACCGCACCGGTCGAGTTGACCGCCTCGTGGACCGGCGTCACCGAAGAGGTGATTCGCCTCGGCTTCACCACATCGGACCTTGTCCGGCTCAAGGAAATCGGTTTGGTCGACATCGATCGCGGCGACCCGCAGATCGTGCTCGACGCGCTCGTCGCCGACGTCAATGCTCGCGGCGGAATCCACGGCCGCATGCTGGAGGCGTACCTCGAGGTGCTGTTGCCGATCGACGCCACCGCCGCCGATGCAGCCTGCATCCGCTTGACCGAAGACACCGAGGTCTTTGCGGTTCTCGCTCCGTTCGTCGGCCCCAACACCGAACTCAATCCCTGCTTCAACAGTCGCAACGAGACGATCATCGTGGGTGGCCAGCCCAACGCCGAACAGCTGGCAGTGTCCGCCGCTCCGTGGATCTCCAACAACATGTTCTCTGAGCGCCGTCTCGCCGGCGTGATCGAACTGATGGAGGCCGACGGCCTTCTCGGCGACACCGTGGGTCTCGTTGTCACCGTAGAGGAGCAGAGGGCGGCAGACGACATAGTCATCCCGGCGCTGCGGGCCATGGGCAAGAACGTCATCGATGTCGTGCAGGACGTCGATCCCGGAGACACGCTTGCCGGCGAGGCGGCGTGGGAGCGCTTCGTCGAACTCTGGAAGACCGAAGGCGTCGACAGCGTCGTGATGGTCGAGAACACCGCCACCTTCGGCTCGACCCAGCTGGTGAAGTCCGACCTCGATGCGAACTTCTTGATCGTCGACAGTTCGGCCCTACTCCGAGGGCTCGGAGCCCTTGATGGTGCGGTGAAGGAGGACCTCGCCGGGATCATCGGATCCGCTGGGGCGTCCGAGGCGGAGTCGTGGGAGCTCGAGGCAACCCAGGAATGTGTGCGGATCTTCGAAGACGCCAACCCCGGTACCACCGTTGTCCCGACCACTGAGGTGCCGGTGGGCGAATCCGACTGGTTCGGCAACATCAACATCTTCTGCCCCGTGCTGCAGCTCTTCGAGCTCGTGGCGAATGCGGCCGGCCCGGACCTCACGCACGAATCGTTCCTCGCTGGTGCCGAGAGCCTCGGCGACATCGAGATTCTCGGCCAGGTGTTCGCGAGCATGGGTCCCGGAAAGCTCGACGCATCCGATGCGATCCGACTCACCGTATTCGACGAAACCGTCGGGTCGAACGGCGGAGAGACTCCCTTCGGCCCGCTCCAAGCCGTCGGCTGAGTCGGGGGGCTCACGCCCCACACCGTGCGCCTTCCGGGACATGGCCACCGCAGCGGCGAAGCCGGCCCGGACATCGACCTTCATCGCCATGAGCGCGACGTTGCCCAGTTCGAGCGGCAGGTCCTGCAGGTCATCGGCGGTCGAACCGACGACGGCGGCGGTCGTCGCGACCCCGATCGCGGTGAGAAGGGTTCGACGTCTCCACCAAACCCGCTGATGAGGCTGTGGCGCCTTGGAGCGTCGGGCCCTGGACGTCAGGCGTCGGCTGTTGCGTCGACGCCGGCCATGAGAAGCCCGAGACCCTCACGGGTGGCATCGGCGATGTCGATGATCGCCATGATGCGACCCTCGAACATGACCGCGATGCGGTCAGCCAGACCGAGCAACTCGTCGAGGTCTTCGGAGATCACCACGGCCGCAGTGCCCTCACCTCGTTGGTCGATGAGACGACTGTGGATGTATTCGGCGGCGCCGATGTCGACACCGCGTGTGGGTTGTGCGGCGATGAGCACGGTCGGCTCGGTTGCGAGCTCGCGGGCCAGGATGACCTTCTGGATGTTGCCGCCCGACAGAGACGAGGTGGGGGTTTCCAGGCTGGGCGTCTTTACCGCGAATTGGTCGACCAGCTTCTGGCTCTGTTCTCGAATCTCGGTTCGGCGGAGCAGGCCGCGGTGCACGTAGCGAGGGTCGGCATGGTCGACCAGCATGATGTTCTCGCTGACGGTGAAATCGCCGATGGCGCCGTCTTTCATGCGTTCTTCGGGCACGTAGGCAAGGCCCGCGTCCCGGATCGCCTTGGTGTGCGACCCGACGGCTTCGGTTTCGTTCACCATGATCGAGCTGCCGGCTTCCGCGGCGCGTAGTCCGACGACTGCTTCGGCGAGCTCTCGCTGGCCGTTGCCACTCACTCCGGCGATTCCGAGGATCTCGCCGGACTGCACGTCGAGATCCACACCGTTGACGGCCACGGTGCCGCGGTCGCTCATCACCTTCAGATTGCGAATCTTCAGTCGGGTGGTGCCCACCTCGACCTCGGGACGGTTCGGGGCGAGGAGCACCTCGCGGCCGACCATCATGTCGGCCAGTCCCTGGCGGTCGGTCTGGGCGGGAGTGGTGTGGCCCGTCACCTTGCCATTGCGCAGCACGGTGATGTCGTCCGAGATCGCCATGACTTCGCGCAGCTTGTGGCTGATGAAGACCAGACCCTTCTGGTCAGTCTTCATCTGCTCGAGAATCACGAACAGCTCCTCGACCTCCTGCGGCGTGAGGACAGCTGTGGGTTCGTCGAGGACGAGCAGACGGGCGTCTCGGTAGAGGGCCTTGATGATCTCGACTCGCTGGCGCTCGCCGACGG
>CALKOE010000084.1 GCA_938091985.1 uncultured Acidimicrobiales bacterium
GGGGGAATCGATGACTACTGACCTGCCGTCGGGCCTCTTGACGTTTCTCTTCACCGACATCGAAGGAAGCACCGAGCGCTGGGAATCGTCACCCGACGAGATGCGTTCGGCCATGCAGGTCCACGACTCGCTGCTCGACCGGTGTGTCGAAGAAGGCGGCGGAGTCGTATTCAAGGGCACGGGTGACGGCATCGGCGCCGTCTTCGTCTCGCCGCAACGAGCGGCCGACGCTGCGGTGGCGATCCAGCGAGGAATCCACTAGAGCGATTGGGGCGACGGTGAACCGCTTCGGGTCCGTATCGGACTGAATATCGGTGAAGCCGAACCCCACCGCAACGACTACTTCGGCCCGCCCGTCAATCGTGCGGCGCGCATCATGGATGTTGCCAACGGCGGGCAGATCGCGGCCGCCAACAACGTCGTCGATTTCGTCAGCGGCCATGAAATCGTGGCCGCCGGCGCCCACCAGCTTCGTGGCATCGGCACCGAGCGCCTCTTCATGCTGCAGCCCAGCGGCCTCGACGGCGACAGCCGGCCGCTGCGCTCGCGCGTCGGTCCGGCCCGAGCCGTGCTCCCGACGCCGACCCAGGAGCTCATCGGGCGCGACGACGACCTGAAGGCCATCACGAAGCTCGTTCGCGAGCACCGAGCGGTCACGCTCGTCGGCCCGGGCGGTATCGGCAAGACACGCGTCGCCGTCGCGGCGGGCTGGGAACTCGAAGACAGCCACACCGACGGGGTCGTGATGTGCGACCTCGCCCTCGTCGATGGCGATGATGCGGTCGTCGACGCGATCGCCGAGGCGCTGGGCGCTCGCTTGCAGCCGGGGCTCGACCTCGCCGCCAGCCTCGTGGAGTACCTGGAGCACCGCAACGTCTTGCTGGTGATCGACGGATGCGAACACGTCCTCGACACGGTTCGCAGCCTCATGCAGAGCATCCTCACGATCGACGGCCCGTCGGTGCTCGCGACGAGCCGGGAGCGGCTCGCGGTCGACGGCGAGTATGTGTTCGATCTCGGTCCTCTTGTGGCCGCCACCTCCGCCTCGGAACTGTTCCGAGAGCGCGCCCTTGCCCGCGACGCGCGGTTCACCGTCGGCCCGGGCGACGATCAGCGGATCGAGGAGATTTGCGCAAAGGTCGACGGACTGCCGCTCGGAATCGAGCTCGCGGCGGCGTGGGTCCGTGTGTTGTCCCTCGAGCAGCTGTCGGAGCAGCTCGAAGACCGGCTCCGACTCCTCGGCGGGTCGCAGGCGGGAGGCCGACAGGAAACCCTGCGCGACACCATTCGGTGGTCCTACGAACAACTCGACGACGATCAGGCCGCGCTCTTCGTGCGGCTCTCGGTCTTCTCCGGCGGATTCTCGCTCGAGGCGGTCGAGGCCGTGTGTGGCGATGAGGGCGGAAGCCGTCTTGATCTGCTCGATCTGATCATGGCCCTCGTCGACAAGTCGATGGTGGTCACTCAGCGCGGGGCCGGTCACATCCGATTCCGGATGCTGTCGACCCTTCGCCAGTTCGGCGAAGAGCAACTGCGCAGCAAGGGCGAAGAGGGCCAGATCGAAGCTCGCCACTGCGAGTACTTCAGCGGACTTGCCGTCGCCCAGTCGGCGCTGCTGTTGACCGACAAAGAACCGGAAGTGTGGGACCTGCTCGGGCAGGACTGGTCCAACATCCGTGGCGCCCTCGACCATCTGTTGAAGACCGGCGACCTCGACAACGCCGTCGACGTGACGCTCGCGGTTGCGTGGTTCAGCGCGTTTGCCATGCGATTCGAGGGTTTCGCCTGGGCCGAAGAGCTCTGGCCCCAGATCTCAGCCGAGCATCCGAGGGCCGGAAGCCTGCTCGGAATGCGAGCGATGGGTGCCTACCTCACCGCCAACCCCGCATCGATGGGTCTGGCGGCGCACGGGCTCGAACTCGACGCGGCGGACCCCACCGGGTTGGGTCGGGCCTCGATGGCGGCGCACTACCTCAACAACGTGCACTCGGCCGACGACAGCGGTTCGCTCACCGAAACCTGGCTGCAGAATCTCGACGGGGGCGACCCCATCAATCGGCTCTGGGCCGAGGGTTTCCGCGTGTTCCACCTGGCCACCCACGATCCACAGCCCGAAGCCGTCGAGCGGGCGGGTGCCTTGTTCGAGCTGGCGTTGGCCAGTGGAAGCGCGACGATGATGGCCATTGCCCAGTGGGCGAGGGGTCTCGCCACCGCAATCACGGACCGCGAGCGGGCGATGACGATGTGGGACGACGGCGTCGATGTGGCCCGCTCGCTCAACACCCGTCATCTCGGTGTCCACCTGCTCACCGGGCTTCAGATTCACTTCTCCGCCGGCCGCGAAGACCTCGCCGTCGCACTCGAACGCTGCCGCTCGACGCTGCAGACATCGATGGACCATCACTACATGGCCGGCACGAGCCATCTCTTCGGTGTGTCTGCGATCGTGCTCGCCCGCGCGGGACGAGAGGATGTCGGCGCGAAGTTGCTCGGCGCGATGCAGGCGAACGGCCACATCCCTCGTGGCAATGCCCTGAAAGCGCTCAGCCGGGCGATCCCCGACGGCCTCGACGATGCACTGTCGGCAGGAGCTGCGCTGTCCATCAACTCGGCCGCGACCATTGCGATCGAGGCCCTGACCGAGGCGATCAAGGAGCAGGCGGAATGAAGGTCTCACCAGAGCTGCAGTTCGTGACCCCGCTGGGCTACGAGGGACAAAAGGCCAGCGAGAAGCTCGAGTGGCTATGGGATGAACTGATCCAGGGCTCCGTCTACAGCCCGGTCGAGCGCCCCGACCTCAGCGTGGCGAACCCGCTCGTGATGGCCCAGATCGCCGGACGGCGAGCGGTGCTGGCCCAGTCGTTCGACCGAACCGACGATCTCATGGACTCGAACCGTCCGAAGATGATCCATCAGCAGGGGTCGGTCGGCGTGGTCACGTTGGAGATCGACGAAGGATCGCCCTACACGGGGCTGCTCGGTTCACGACCGATCGGTGGTGGCCGGGGACTCATGCGGATGTCGCTGGCGCTCCCACCCACTGGCAAGTCCGCGTTCACGCCGGGGTTCGGGTTGAAGATCCTGGTCGACGGCCGTCCGTCGGTCGACGTGCTGGCGATGAACCACACGGTCGGGCAGGGCCGCGACTTCAACATGTTCTCCAACAGCTTCACCCACGACCTGCGCGAGACCCACAAAGAGCTGCGCGCCACCCACAAGATGATGAACCTGTTCTTCTCGCGGGCGACGCAGCAGCCGCGACGACTCATCATCGACGAGTTCGTGTCGGTCACTCGCTCCGGCGACACGATCGCCGACCCCAGGGGGCCACGACGGGTGGTGTTCGAGCCGAACGCCGCGGTCCGCAAGATGTTCCGCACCCGTGAACCGATCGACTTTCGTGACGCCTTGCAGCGCGTCGAGGCCGGTTCGACGCTCTATGAGGTCCAGGCGATCGAAGGAACCGACGATCCCGTGCCGATCGGACGGATCATCCTCGATGAAGGCTTCGTCTCGTCGGCCGGCGGCGATCGCCTGTTCTTCCGGCACCCGATGGCGCCGGAAGACCGGATCAGAAGCTGATCGAGGCTTCCCCTTTGCGGGGAAGCCTCGTTTCGAACGGGATGTCGCGATGCGCATTTCGCGCTGCGATCTCCGCGTCGAGCACCTTGAGCGTGTCCTGGAGTTCGGTGACAGCGAGCACAAGCTTCGGGTCGTCGATGTAGCGCGCTGCGTTGATGTTCAACAGGTTGTTGCCGGCGACGTTGAACCGGCTCACGAAGGTGGCCTGGTCCATCAGAAGAACTGATGCGGCGCTCGGAGTGCTCGGCTTGGCGCCGGGGTCGGCCAGTTTCGCGAGGTGTTCGATGTCGACCTCTTGCTTGTCGAGTGGATCGGCAGTGTCGAGGAGGGGCGACAGATTGCCGCAGACCTCGTGGATCACGTTGTTGTAGATCACCGCGGTCATGAGGTCGACGAGGTCTTCGAGCGTGTCCATCGGCGGGATGGTGTCGACGTCGGGGAGCATGCGACACAGGGTGGTGTACCACTGGGCGATGTCGGGATCCTCGGCGAGCATCTCCTCGTCGTAGTTCAGCTCTGTGAGGTGGTGCCGGCAGATGTGTTCGATCGCCGGCCACACGGCCAGGGCATCCTCGACATAGGGATGACCGGGAATCTCGTCGATCTTCCGCTTGGCCAGGTCACGAGGCACGATCCACTCGTCGAAGTCGAACACCCGCATGGCGTTGTCGATCAGCGTGCGAGCGGAGTCTGCGCTCACGAAGTTGGCTCGAAGGAAGTAGCTGTTGGCCGTGAGCAAGGCGGTGTAGGCGGTGTGGTTCACGTGGATCGTGCTGTAGGTGAAGAAGTCCATGAACGGCCGCAACGGGTGGTGCGGTGGCAGGTTGAAGCAGGCCACTGCGTAGGCCTCGCCGACCATCAGGTGACAGTTCAGGAGGTGTCGGATGAAGGCCGAGTAGCGAGCATCGAGACCGTTGACGACACGCTTGGCGTCGTCCCATTCGTCGTCGCCGGGTCGGTTGACCTCGCCATCAATGGTGATGGAGGTGGCGACGAGTTCGTCGTTGCGCACGGCGAACCGCGCGACAACCGGCGGAAGGATGTCTCGAAAGAGCTCCGTGAAGTCGAGAGCGAACACCTTCTCATCGGCAGGGATGT
Source organism: uncultured Acidimicrobiales bacterium (assembly GCA_938091985.1). Lineage (GTDB taxonomy): Bacteria > Actinomycetota > Acidimicrobiia > Acidimicrobiales > Aldehydirespiratoraceae > JAJRXC01. Next base: position 4,681 of record CALKOE010000084.1, read on the forward strand.
CATCGGCAGGGCTGTCAATGGCTGGGTCGGGGTCGACCTTCGACAGACAGAACGGGTTGGAGCCCTGCAGTCGCAGCGCCACGAACGCGTCGTCGTCGGTGGGTACACCCCATCCCTCGTTGGCAGTCGGGAACAGCTCGTTCCACTTGGAGCCAGGGGTCCACTCGATCTCCGGGTTGATCGGCTTCTTGCCGTAGAGCTTCCAGATGGCCTTACTGGAGCCGTAGTAGGTCACGTAGTACTTGTTGGGAAGCCGGGCTTCCTTGGGGACCTGTTCGGGCACCAGCATCTCGCTCGGCAACCAGCCCATGCCCTTGTAGATGCGGTTGGCGGGCACGAGGCGGGGCGGCGGACTCTGGGCCACGCGGCGACGACGAAAGTCGGTGAGGCTCGAATGCTCGAGGGTCTTCCTGTGGCTCCGTGATGTCAAGTGGTCCGAGCAATGAGGTCGTCGAGTTCCTCGGCCGGGGTGGCCCCATCGAGCACGACGCGGGGTCGGCCGTTGA
>CALKOE010000085.1 GCA_938091985.1 uncultured Acidimicrobiales bacterium
CGGCGGCGTGTTCGTGGCGCGCTCCCAGCGACTGGTCGGTTCTCGGGTTCTCCGAGCGCCAGCTCGCGTTGAAGTCTCAGGACGACGACCGGCGCCCGGCCGCGGTGGTCAACGACCTGCTGCGACTGCGTGGCCGCGGCACGACTGATCTCGACGCCGCGTTGCGCGGCTCGGCGCGTCAGCTCGAACGTTCCCGCGCCAAGCGGCGGGTGACGATCCTGCTCTCCGACTGCCGGGCCACCGCCGGCGTCGACCCCCTGGCGGCGGCGCGTCGCCTCGACGAGTTGTGCATCATCGCGCCGGCCGACGACGCCGACGACGCGGCCGACTTCGCCCGTCGCGCTGGTGCCCGATTCGCCACGGTCGAGCGCGCGTTCGACATCCCGGCGGCCTTGGCCAGCGTGCTCTGACCTGTTTCCGGTCACGTTCCCACGATCTCGAGCACTCTCCGCGGTCTTCCGTTGACGGCGGGTGACCGCTACTCTGGGCACCGTGACTCGGCCTGCTAACCGCACGATCCGCGCTTTCGGCGGCTATCAGCCCGGTCTCGATGGCATCCGCGGTCTCGGGATGTTCGCGATGCTCGGCTACCACGCCCAAATGGGCTGGGCCGACGGCGCGTTCTTGTCCCTCTCGCAGTTCTTCACCCTTTCCGGGTTCCTCATCACCGCGATCCTGCTCGACGGTCGACGCACTTCGGGCACGGTCGACCTGAAGAGCTTTTGGATTCGACGGTTCCGACGCCTCGCACCGGCTGCGTTCCTCGGGCTGGCCGGCGTGGCGCTCTTCGGGGCAACGGTCGCGACGCGGACGCAGGCCGAGCGACTGCCGGGCGAGATGCTCGGCGTCGTCACCTATGTCGTCAATTGGGTCTTTGTGTCGACGGAGCAGTCGTACACCGACCTGTTTGCCTCGCCGTCGCCCGTTCAGCACTACTGGTCACTGGCAGTGGAGGAGCAGTTCTACCTGATCATCCCGATCGCGATGTTCCTCTTCTTTCGCTCTGGTGCCCGGGCCCGCACGATCGGCATCGTGATCGGGCTCGTCGCCCTGGTGTCGACGCTTTGGATGTTGCACCTGTTCGAGTCCGGCACCGATCTCGACCGGATCTACTACGGCACCGACACTCGCCTCGCCGAGATGCTGATCGGCGCCCTCCTCGCGGTGATCCTCGACACCGTCGGCCACGAGGCAGTGATGCGACGTCGACGCGAGTTCGCGGTCGCAGGGGCGCTCTCCTTCGTCGTTCTCGCGTGGATGTGGATCGAGCTGTCGTTGACCGATGACTTCACTTGGCAGGGAGCGTTCCAGCTCAACGCAGTGCTGACGTGTGTGTTGATCCTCTCCGTCATCGCCGCTGCGGGCCCGGTGGCGCGCCTCTATTCCCTGCGGCCACTCGTAGAGCTCGGCAAGCTCAGCTACGGGGTCTACATCTTTCACTTCCCCGCTCTTCTTGTGGCTCACAGAGGAGCGGACAGGGCTCGACCAGTGGCCGCTGTTCGCGCTTCGGGTGAGCATCAGCGTGGCCCTTGCGTTCGTCTCGAACCGCTTTATCGAACTTCCGATTCGCCACGGCGCCAAGCTCGGTCTGCCCCCGTTGGCGCGGGTGGTTTCCTATCCAGCGATCGGTGGCGCGCTGGTGGTCGTCGCCCTGCTGACGGCGAACACTTCGGGCGACGATCCGCTGGCCACGCTACGCACCGACGGCGATCAGGCGGTCGCCGTAGCGGCCGATGACGGCGTGCTCGACATTCTTGTGATCAGCGAGTCGGTGAGCGGTGCCGTCGAAGTCGAGTTCGAGCAGTTGGTGGAGAGCGCCGCTCAGGTGGAGTTCACTCACGTCGACGCCGCATGTCTCGGCCTCGTCCGGCGCGACGCCGGACCGATCTGTGCGAGCTGGGAAGCAGATTGGGCAGCGGCGATTGCCCGGCACGATCCGGACGCCGTGGTGTTCTTCGTGGACGACTGGGTCGGTGATCCGCTTGCCGACCTCGCGGCCGAGTCGGGCGAGAACCTCGACGACACTGCGATGGCGACTGAACTTCTGAGCAATGGGTTCGACGTGCTCACCGCGGCCGATGCGCCGGTTGTCTTCGCGTCGTCGGCTGCGACCTTCCAGCAGGTGTTCGCCCGAAGCGTCACTCCCTTCCAGCGGGCGATGGCGCTGCTCGCACCCGCTCGCGACGATGTCTTCGCCGTGCTCTCAGGGGCGATGCCCGACCCGGCGGTGGTGCCGGAGGAAGAGATCGCCGCAGCATCGGCACAGGTGCTGCTCGATGGCGCAGCGCTCTACCAGCGGGCCGATCGAGGCGACGACACCCGGGTGCTCATCGTCGGAGACTCTCAGGCCCGGTCGCTTGGCTACGGCTTGGAGCGTTGGGGTCCCGACAACGGCGCGTGGGTTTGGAACGTGGCAGTCAACGGCTGTGGCCTTGCGGACGAGGGAATGACGTTCGGATCGGGCGAGCCGGCACCGGTCCGCGAGGAATGCGCCCGCGTGCTTTCAGATCTCGAACGTCAGATCGCGTCGTTCGAGCCTGATCTGGTCGTCGTGTTCTCGAGCACTTGGGACCTCGGTCGTCGCCAACTCGACGACTGGGATGGTCCATCAGACGTCGGCGACCCACGGTTCCGCGAGTACCTGTTGCGCGAGTACGAAGCGGCCGTTGATGTGCTGAGCGCCGGCGGGGCGGGAATCGTCTGGATGCTGCCACCTTGCGTGGATCTGCCCGACACCGCTCTCCCGGCCGTCGATGGGCTCGACGCCGACGCGGCCCGTCTCACGCTCAACGAGGTGATCATTCCGACCCTCGTTGCCGGCGCCGAGGCCGATGGGACCGAGATCGCAGTCTTCGATCTCGACGCGGTGCTGTGCCCCGGTGGCGAGCCGCTCCGAGAGGCCGACGGCGTCCGCCCGATCCGAGGTGACGGCGTACACTTCAACGTCGAAGGCTCGGCTTGGTTCGCCGACAAGTACGGCGACGAGATCGTAGAACTCGGAGCGACCACACAATGACCGACACGATTGATGTGCTGCTCGATGAGGCGCAGTCGCTGGCGGGCGGTGGGCGGCTCGAGGAGGCCATCGATCTCCTCGCCGACGCAAATCGCAGCGCCCCCGATCACCGTGTCGAACAACGCATCCTCGAACTACGTCACGTAGCCGCCGACGGTGTGCTCGCAGCGGCCACGCCGGCTCCCTGGCCTCGGCCCGCACCGGATCGGTTTCCGTCCGGCGAGATCCCCGAGGTGGCCGTCGACGATCTCGACTCCGACACCATCGCCTCGGCGCTTCAGAACCACGGGTCGCTCCTGGTGCGCGGGCTCGTCGACCCTGAACGGGCTGCGGCCCTGCGCGACACCATCGACCGGGCGTTCGACGGGGCGGCCCGAGTTCGAGAGGAGCCGGGGGCCGATGTCGGTCCTGATCTCGTGCCGTTTCAGCCGGCGGAGAAGTATCCGTTCGGAATCTACGAGCGAGCGTTCGCCAACTTCGGGAGTGGTGTGCTCGGCGTGGATTCACCGCGGGCGATGTTTCAGATGACCGACGCACTCGAGGCGGCTGGCGTGCGCTCGATCTTCACCGAGTACTTCGACGAACGTCCGGTCTTCTCGGTGAAGAAGACCACGTTGCGCCGTACCGAGCCGGGCTCCCTCGCAGGGTGGCACCAGGACGGGGCCTTTCTCGGCACGGAGACTCGGGCGCTCAACGTGTGGACGGCCCTGTCGCCCTGCGGCGTCGAGGCGCCCAGCCTTGATGTCTTCGCTGACTCGTTCGACCATCTCGTGCCGACCGGCGGACCGGAGATCTACGACTGGTCGGTGAGCGACGAGACTGCGGAGAGCTACGACACGTCGAAGATCGTGCGCCCGGTGTTCGACACCGGTGATGCATTGCTGTTCGACCACATGACGTTGCATCGCACGGGAGTGGATCCGTCGATGACGAAGACCCGCTATGCGATCGAGATGTGGTTCTTCGCTCCATCGACCTACCCGATGGAACAGATCCCGATCTGCTTCTAGCGAGGGTCGATCTGCGGGCCGCGTACGAGCCGCCCCGGGTGCTCGCCGGTGAACTGGTCATCGACCACGGTGACGGCGCCGCGACAGATGGTGGCGCCATAGCCCTGCGCCTTCTGGACGTAGCGGTTGGCGCCGGTCGGCAGATCGCCCACGAGGTGGGGGAGTTCAACGCCGAGTCCGTCCATGTCGATGATGTTGAGGTCGGCGCGAAGGCCAGGCGCGATCAGGCCTCGATCGCGGAGACCGTAGAGCTCGGCGGTCTGGCGCGTCTGGCGATGGATGACCCACTCCAGCGGCATGTGGTCGCCCCTGACGCGGTCGCGGGCCCAGAACTGCAGCATGAAGGTGGGCATGCCGCCGTCGGCGATCGTGCCGCAATGGGCCCCGGCGTCAGCGAGTCCCATCCGAGTGTGGGGATGTTGGTGGAGCTCCCAAAGATGATCGAGGTTGTGGTTCGAGTAGTTGAAGAGCGGAAAGTAGAGCAGGCCGCGACCGTTCTCGGTCATGAGGTGGTCGTAGGCGATCTCGGCGGGGGTGCGAGGGTCGGAGACGGCGAGCGCTGCGCAGGTAGCGGAAGGGTCGGGCTCGTAGTCGGCCTCGCCCGCGAATGGGTAGAGCTTGTCCCATGTGCGGGTGACTGAGTTCATGAAGTCGCTCCACACCGCGGGGACTTCGGTGGTGAGGGCGGTGCGCACATCGTCGCGGCGCAACTCGACAAGTCGCTCCGCTTCCGGCAGCTGACCGATGAGGCCCCAGGTCGGGCAGAGCATGAACGGGTTCACCGTGGCTGACCACGACTCGAGGATGCCAACCGGTCGCCCGGAGACCTGGGCGAGCACGTTGAGTCCTTCAGCTTGGGCTTTGTCGAGGAGCCGAAGGTCTTCGCGCCAGAGGTCGGGTGCGTAGTCGGGCTGGTTCAGATTGAAGACCACGGGCTGCTTCGTGACCTCGGCCACGGCTCGCATCCACGCGAAGGACTCGGGCACGTCGGCGTGATGGGTGGCGGTCTGAAAGACGCCGTGACCGACCTGGCGGATCGCATCGGCGATTGCCAAGAGTTCGTCGTCGGTGGCGAACGTGCCGGGCACGAGTTCGCCATCGACCGACTTGTGTAGCGGCGTGCGCGAGGTGGAGAACCCGAGCGCTCCGACCTCGAGCGCTTCTTGCACGAGGTCGGCCATACGGCCGATGTCGTCGGTCGACGCATCGCCGAGGGCTCGTTCGCCCATCACATAAGCGCGCAGCGCGCCGTGGGGGATCTGGGCGCCCAGATCGAGAACCCAGGACCGCTGCTGGAGATCGTCGAGATATTCGGGGAACGTTTCCCAACCCCACTCGATGCCGTCGGTGAGCGCAGCGCCGGGGATGTCTTCGACGCCTTCCATCAGTTCGATCAGCCAGTCGCGGCGGTCGGCAGCGACGGGGGCGAACCCCACGCCGCAATTGCCCATCACCACCGAGGTGACGCCGTGCCAGCCCGAGGGAGTCAGCTCGGGGTCCCACGTGGCTTGTGCGTCGTAGTGGGTGTGGGTGTCGACGAATCCCGGACTCACGACACGGCCATCGGCATCGATCTCGCGTCGGCCTGGACCCACGTCGTCGCCCACGGCGACGATCGTCTCGCCATCGACGGCGACGTCGCCGGGTACCGCTGGGCTCCCTGAGCCGTCGATGATCTGACCATTTCGTATGACGAGATCGTGCATGGCCAAGAGCGTAGGCGGAGCCGGGGGCTACCGTCCTGTGCATGGACCCGACGCTCCCTCCCGCGGGAATCGGCCTGGTGCCCGACGCGGGTCTCCGGCGAATCGACGATGGGCGGGTGTTGATCGGAGGTTCGCCACTGCGGATCGTGAAGCTCTCCGAC
>CALKOE010000086.1 GCA_938091985.1 uncultured Acidimicrobiales bacterium
ACCCGCTGCCGCTGACCGCCGGAAAGTGTCTGCCCTCGTTCGCCGACCACGGTCGCCGAGCCGTCGGGCAAGGCGTCGACGAACTCGCTGGCTCGGGCAATCGAGAGCGCGCGCTCGACTCCCTCGGGAGAGCCGAGGCCCATCGAGACGTTCTCCGCAACGGTGTCGGCGAAGAGAAACGCCTCCTGAAAGGCAAGCGCAGCACTGGCCGCGAGTTCCTCGGGCGAAAGGTGCTCGACGTCCATCCCGCCGAGGCGCAACGAACCCCGCTCCCGGTCGAGCAGCCCGACGATCGACTCGACCAGCGTGGTCTTGCCGGCACCGGTGGCTCCGACGACCGCAACCGTCTCACCGGCCTGCACCGAGAACGAGACGTCGGAAAGCACATCACGGTCGCCGTAGCGCACCGTGAGACCATTGACGACCACGTCGAGCGGCCCGCTCGGAAGACCGCCGTGACCGCCGCGAGCTTCGACCGGGTAGGCCATCACCCGATCGACGCGGGCGAGCGAGACGACCGACCGCGGCATCTCCTCGAGGAAGAACCCGAAGACGCGAAGCGGCGTGGTGAGCAGCCCGAAGAGGGTTGCCGCCAAGACGATGTCGCCCGGCGTGGCCTCGCCGCGTGAGATCAACCAGGTGCCGGCCAGGATCAGAGAGACGATGCCGGCGCTCGGCAGCGCGTCGATCACCGGTTCGAAGTTGGCCCGCAAACGGCCCACGTGGATCCGCGCCTGGCGAAGGCGATCTGACGCTTCTCGCATTCGCTGGACCTCTTCGTCCTGGCGACCGAGGGTCTTCACCACGAGCGCCCCGTCGAAGCTCTCATGGGCCACTGAGGAGACTTCACCCACCCGCTGCTGGGCGAGCGCGGCCGGACCCTCGACCTTGGCCGTATAGAAGCGACTGAGCACCACGAGCGCGGGGAAGAGCACTACGGCGATGAGCGCCAGGATCCAATGGATGGTCAAGATGCTGATCAGCGCCACGATCACGAGGAGCACCACGCTCAGCGAGAACGCCAGTGGCTTGAGCACCATGGTCGCCTGGATCAGGTCGATATCGGCGTGAGCGAGAAGCTCGCCGGTCGGCTTCGAGCGATGGAAGCGCAGAGGAACGTCGAGATAGTGACGCAATAACGCCCGGCGCCAGTCGCGCTGGGTTCGATACTCAGCCATCGACAAGAAGAGTCGGCGGACGACCACGCTCACGCCGCGAAGAATGGAGATCCCGACGAGCGCACCGACGGCCTTCCAGACGTCGCCACCGTCGACTTCACCGTCCTCGAAGGCCGGGATGATGAGATCGTCGGTGATCGCCCGAAGCACCCACGCGCCGCCGACTGCGGCAAACACGAACAAGAGCGCGCCGAACATCGCTGTTGCGTGCGGCCACGGATGGGCGCGCAGCGACCGACCGATCAGCCGGGCACCGCGGCGCCATACGTGTTCGTCTTCAGCCCCGATGGAGGGCTCCCCTGCGAGCTCGCTCACAGGGTCACGGTATCGGCCTCTCGCGTCACCGTTGACGAGATTTCGGGGTGACCGTCAGAGACGGTCGACGATGGCGCTCGCGAACTCCGAGCACTTCACCTCGGTCGCGCCATCCATGAGACGGGCGAAGTCGTAGGTGACGACCTTGTCGCCGATGGTGGCCTCGACCGCGCGGACGATGTCGTCGGCAGCTTCTTGCCAGCCGAGGTGCTCGAACATCATCACGCCCGACAGCAGCACCGACGAGGGGTTGACCTTGTCTTGCCCTGCATACTTCGGCGCCGTGCCGTGGGTGGCCTCGAAGACACCGTGGCCGGTGACGTAGTTGATGTTGGCGCCCGGGGCGATGCCGATGCCGCCGACCTGCGCGGCCAGGGCGTCGGAGAGGTAATCGCCGTTGAGGTTCATCGTCGCGATGACATCGAACTCCGACGGACGGGTGAGGACCTGCTGAAGGGCGATATCGGCAATGGCGTCCTGCACGAGGATCTTGTCGCCGGCGTCGCCGCCGCAGTCGTCCCAGCCAATGGCAACGTCGGAGAACTCTTCACGCACGAGTTCGTAGCCCCACTTCTGGAACGCACCCTCGGTGAACTTCATGATGTTGCCCTTGTGGACCCAGTGCACGCGCTTGCGGCCACGCTTCACTGCGTATTCGATGGCCGCGCGCTGGAGGCGCTGCGAGCCCATCTTCGAGATCGGCTTCACGCCGATGCCCGAACCCTCGCGAATCTCCCAGCCAAAGGCATCGTGGAGCATCTCGATCATCTTCAGGGCCTCAGGCGTTCCCGCCTCGACCTCCATGCCGGCGTAGATGTCTTCGGTGTTCTCACGGAAGATCACCATGTCGACCAGCTGCGGCTCCTTGACCGGTGATGGCACACCGCTGAACCAGCGAACGGGACGAAGACAGACGTAGAGATCCATGATCTGGCGGATCGCGACGTTGAGGCTGCGGAAGCCGCCGCCGATGGGAGTCGTGAGCGGACCCTTGATGCCGATCAGGTATTCGTTGAAGTCGTCGATCGTCGCCTGCGGCAGCCAGTCGCCGGTCTCGTTGAAGGCCTTCTCGCCGGCGAGGACTTCTTTCCACTCGATCGTCTTGCCGTGTTTGCCGGCGGCGGCGTCGAGCACGAGCTTGGCGGCGGGCCAGATGTCGACCCCTGTGCCATCGCCCTCGATGAAGGGGATGATCGGGTTGTCGGGAACCGCCAGGGTTCCGTCGTCTTGCATCGTGATCTTGTCAGCCATATGGCCGACCTTACCTTGCCGAACCGCCGCAGCGGAATGTCAGCGAACGTCGATGCGTTCGCAGATCCGGATCGTCGCGTCCGCCTGATTGAGCGTGTAGATGTGGACGCCGGGAGCGCCACCATCCAGAAGCCGTTGGATCTGTGTGACGGTGGCGTCGACCGCGATCTCGAGACGCTCGTCTGGGTCATCGGCGGCATCGAGCCGACTCCACAACGCCTCGTCGACCTTCGATCCGTTCATCCCGGCGAAGCGCCGCACGCTCGCGGGGTTGACCACCGGAATCACTCCTGGGAGCACGGGGGTGTCACATCCGAGGGCTGCGAGTTCGTCGACCATGCGGAAGTAGTCGTCGCAGTCGAAGAAGAACTGGGTGATGCCGAAATCGGCAGCATCGAGCTTCTCGGCAAGCCGAGCACGATCATCGGACCGAGAATCTGAACGGGGATGGAGTTCGGGAAACGCCGCGACTCCGATGCACATGTCGGACGTTGCCCGCAGCGCCTCGACCAACTCGAGCGCATACCGGAAGTCGCCCGGATTCGGGCTGCCATCGTCGGGCGGGTCGCCGGCCAGGGCCAACATGTTGTGGACGCCGTGAGCCTGGTAGTCGTCGATCAACTCCAGAACTTCGGCGTAGCTGTGGCCAACGCAGGTGAGATGAGGCATCGCGGGGAACGCACGATGTTCGACGAGGTCGAGCACCGTCTCGCGAGTTGTCTCGCGGGTGCTGCCGCCGGCGCCGTAGGTGACGGAGACATAGTCCGGTTCGACCTTTTCGAGGAGGTCGACCGTGGCTCGCAACTTGGCTTGCGCCTCATGGGTTTTCGGGGGGAAGAACTGGAACGACAGGGTTGGGCCCCGGTCGAGCAGTTCACGAATCGCGGTCATGACGAACGAAGGTACGGGTTAGCCCGCTGCCAGGAATGGGGAGTTCGGCCCCTTTCACACAACCGCAACGTCGGCTGTTCCACATTTCGGAACCGTCCCGGGAAGTGGCACAAACAGGGGCCAAACCAGGGCCGGACAACACACGATCCCCCGGATTCAGTCGGGAAGGAGCGCGTTGGCCTCGTCGAAGACCTCTTGGAGGCGGGCTCCGACGTTCTCGCTGAACGCAGACAGCGCGGGACGGCTCATTCTCCCCTCGGGAGCGGGGATTGGTTCACCGACGACAACGGCAGTGTGGCAACGGTGGAGGAACTTCGCCCCCGATGGAAGGGCGGCCTCCGTGCCGGCAATCCCCACGGGCACGATCGTGGCCCCGGTCTTCGACGCCAGATACGACATCCCGTCGAAGACTCCGGCCACCGCGTTGCCGCTCTGGCGGGTGCCCTCGGGGAACACGATCATCATCTCGCCGTTGTCGAGCATGGCGCGAGCCGAGCGCATCGCGTCTCGGTCGGCCTCGCCTCGCCGAAGAGGAATCGCGCCGAGACCTGCACAGACCCACGCACTGACCGGATTCGTGAACAACGACTGCTTCGCAAGCGCGCGCATACGTCGGTGACCGGCGCTCGCGACGAGCGGTGCATCGAGGTTCGAGCGGTGAACCGGCGCGACGATCACGGGACCATCGATGTTGAGATGCTCGGCGCCGCGGACTTCCGTGCGCACCCAGCGATAGATCACCTGACGGATGAAGGAGCGCACCGCTCGGTAGAAGAGCAGCGACGAACGCTGCTGCCCTACTCGAACCGCCCACTCGAGGCTGCGAGGTTTTTTGTCGGCCATGTGGTCGCGACTAGTGAAGGAAGTGACGTTCGCCGGTGAACACCATGGCGACGTTGCGGGCATCGGCCGCTGCGATCGTCTTGTCGTCGTTCACCGACCCGCCGGGCTGCACGATGATTGCGGCGCCGGAATCAGCCGCGGCATCGATGCCGTCGGGGAAGGGGTAGAACGCGTCGCTCGCGCAGGCCCCGTCCTTGGCCCGGCCATCGGCCTTCGACGCTGCGATCTCGCCGGACTCGACCCGGTTCTGCTGCCCGGCGCCAATCCCCCACGCAACACCATCCTTCGCCAACACGATGGCGTTGGAGGTGACATGACCACAGATGCGCCACGCAAACGCGGCATCAGCGAGTTCCTGCTCGGTTGGCTGACGTTGGGTGACGACCTGCCACTCGCTCGGCATCGCGGCAAAGTGATGCGCATCCTGCACGAGATAGCCGCCGCCGATCTGGCGGAGCTCGAGCCCGGACGCGACCTCGGGGGGCATTGCCGTGAGGAGGCGTGTGTTCTTGCGCTTCGCAACCAGTCGCTCGATCACGCCGTCGGCGTAGCCGGGAGCGATCACCACGTCGGCTTGCGCGGCAGCCTCCATCGCCTCGACGGTCTCGAGATCGATGATGCGGTTTGTGGCGACAATGCCGCCGAATGCGCTGCGACTGTCGCACTCGAATGCCCGTTGGTACGCAACGGCAAGATCATCCCCGATGGCGGCGCCACATGGGTTCGCGTGCTTGATGATCGCCACCGCAGGCTGGTCGCCCAGATCGTGGGCCAGCCGCCACGCCGCGTCGGCGTCGAAAAGATTGAGATAGCTCAGCGCAACACCGGAGTGCTGCTCGACCGAGTCCCACATGCTCGCTTGGCCGATGGTGCGATATCGGGCTCCGGACTGGTGAGGGTTCTCGCCGTAGCGCAACACATCGGCCCGTTCGAGCGCCAGGTGAATCGTCGGAGGCAGCGCCTCCGGCTCCTCGTCGGTCTCGTCGAGCCACGACACGATGGCCGCGTCATAGGCGGCGGTGTGGGCGAAGGCGGCTCGAGCGAGTCGGCGCCGCGAGTCGGCCGAGAGCGAACCGTCGGCGCGGAGCTCGGTGAGGATGCCGTCGTAGTCCGCCGGGTCGACGGCGATGCCGACGTGGGCGTGGTTCTTCGCGGCAGCCCGCACCATCGTCGGGCCGCCGATGTCGATCATCTCGATGCCCGGCTCATCTCGGAACGGGTAGAGGTTGACGACCACGAGGTCGATGGGGTCGATTCCGTTGGCTTCGAGATCGGCCCGATGCTCAGCACTGTCCCGATCGGCGAGGATGCCGCCGTGGATCTTCGGGTGCAGCGTCACGACTCGGTGACCGAGCATGATCGGCGAGCCGGTGTGGTCGGCGACGTCGGTCACGGGGAGACCGGCATCGGCGATGGCCTTCGCGGTTCCGCCGCTGGAGATCAGCTCCCAGCCGAGCTCGACGAGCCCGGCTGCGAGCTCGGTGACCCCGGTCTTGTCGAAGACAGAGAGCAGGGCGCGGCGTGGATTTTCAGGCGTCGTCGGCATCACCGGCGAACCTAGCAAAGCGCCAGCGAGAGCCCCCTTCCCGGCGCCGCGCGGGTGACCGAACTAGTGTCGTGCTCCGAACGGTGTACCGCGGGAGGAACACATGGACAACAGTGACATCAAACCGAGCACGATCATGTTGATCGCCGGAGGGGCTGTGCTCTTCTTAAGCACATTGCTCGACTGGGCGTCGGGCAACGACTTCGGCTTCGACGGCGCCAGCGGGTGGGACACCGACTTCTTCGGGCTCCATGGCATTCTCGTCGCCGTCATCGGACTGGCGATCGGCGGTGGCGTGGCATTGAATCAGTTCGGCAACGTCAGCATGCCCGACAAGATCCTCGGATTCGACCACGACCAACTGCATCTCGCGCTTGGTCTGGCCGCCTTCTGTATCACCTTCGGCTATCAGTTCGCGTCCGGCGACAAGGGCATCGGCATTCTCCTCGGCTGGCTCGCGTCCGCCGTGATCATGGCCGGAGCGATCATGGACCTACAGGGCTCGAAGGGCGACGCCACTCCGCCCACGCAGTTCTGATCAACCATTGTTGATCAACCGCAGCCGCCCGGCGAGTCAGTCGTCGGTGCGGTGCGGACGGCCTCGGCCGAGTCGATGAATCCGCTTCCCTCTTCCTCTGAGACGAGGAATCGGACAAGCGCATCGGCCAAGGCCTGAGCTTCGATGTCACGACCCTCCTCCGCTGAGAGGAGGGTCGTGTCGTTTTGGGCGGCTCCGAGCATCTCGACCCGGGCGCCTGCAGTACCCGCGCTTGTCTGCAACACCCGGAAGTAGTCGTCGCCTCGCTGATTCAAGAGCGGTCGCACCCCCGGCTCGGCGTGGGTCCCAAGCTCGACGCCGGCATCGGCGAACGCGGCCGCAACCTCTTCGTGTATCAATCCTGCGAGTCGGCGGCTGGCGCCATCGTCGGCCCGGTGAAACACGGCAGGAAGCGCCTGGTCGGTCCGGCCGGCGTCGATCTCGCCGCGGTGAATCGACACGAAGGCGACCGCACCAAGAGCCGGACCGCCGCCCCTCTGGTTTCCGCCGCGAGTTCAGCCGGCCCCAGACGGGTGAGTGCGACCACGACCCCCTCGGCCTCGAGGAGTTCGGCGGTCCGTTGGGCAACGGCGAGGTTCGTGCGAGCAGCCCCGTCGTCGTTGCCTCCCGGGTCGAGAACGACATGCTGAGCTGTCGCCAACATCGCCGAACCGGACGGCTCGATTCGTTCCTCACCACAGGGGCCGAGCACGAACCAGACATCGCCGTCGGTGCCCGTGATCGGCAGCAGGACACCATCAGCGGTCACCACAGCACCAGGAAACTCCTGCGCCAAGAGAGGAAGCCGCTCGGAGATCGGAACCGTCGACGACGAACTGGTCGAGGATGCAGGCTCCGATGGCTCCGTGTCGATCTCGGGAACCGGGTCTTCGAAGAGCGTCGGGACGGGGTCGCTGACATCGGCTCCGCCGCTCACGCACGCGCCGCTCAACGCCACGAGGGCAACCACTCCGAGAATGCGCATCTACTCGAGCGCCGGATCGGTGCAGTTCGTGGTGCGTCCCGCGCCCGAGGGGCCGAAGCCGCGAAAGATCGGATCCACGGTGAACCCGGAGCCGGGGTCCTCGGTCGACACGAAGCGTTCGACCGCATCTCGCACGGCCGCTGCAAGCCCGTCCTGCACATCGGCTCGATTCAGAAGATCTTCCTCGACCGGGTTGGTGATGTAGGCGAACTCCGCGAGCACGCTGGTGACGGCGGCCGGCCGTCGCAGCATCCCGTAGTAGTCGCCACCTTCTCGATTTGTCCGCCCCATCGCTCCTGCGTCGTCGAGGGCAAACCATGTCGAGCCCAAGGGATCGAGGAACTCACGGGTCTCCTCGAAGATCAGTCCGGCCAGCCGCTTCGATTCAGGCGACGCCAGCTGGAAGAACATCTCCGTGCCCGGATCGGTACTCACTTCTTCGGTACCGGCATTGTGATGGATCGAGATGTTGGCGATCGGATCGAGGGCGAGTGCAATCTCCGCCCGCGTGACGATCGGTACGCGGATGTCGGAGTTGCGGGTGAGCAACACGCTGTGACCCTCGGCCTCGAGCGCGTCACGAACGCGTCGAGCCACCTGAAGGTTGATGTCGGCTTCACGGGTGCCGCCGGGGCCGACAGCTCCCGGCTCTGAGCCCCCATGTCCCGGGTCGAGAACGATGTCGACGGCGGCCACGAAGTCGCCGGTGGAGATCTCGGCCTCACGACCACACGGCGTCCACACACGCCAGCCTTGCGCAATCGGGCCAAGAACCGGCACGACCCATCCCGTCGTCGTCATCACCACGCCGCTCGTCTGGCCGTTGACCGGCACACCCTCATCGTCGAAGGCAAGGGGCGGCACTGTGGTGGTTGTCGTCGTCGAACTGGTCGTGGTGGTCGACGACGTTGTGGTGGAGGTCGTGGTCGAGCTGGTCGTCGAGGTCGTCGACGACGTCACCGGGTCGTCGATCTCTACCGGATCTGCAAGCTCGACCGACCGGGTCCCGCACCCCACAAGGAATGCACAGGCGACGAAAAACAAAGCGTGGAGGGGGCGCACCCCTCCACGCTTGCAGTCTTTGTGATCCAACATGGTGACACTCAGGTCACCACCAATGGATCAGAGGTTGGCGACGATCTCCGCCATGAGCTCGCCGGCCTCGGTCGGATTGTTGCCGACCGCCACACCCGCATCGGCGAGTGCTTCCATCTTCGCGGCCGCCGTGCCCTTGCCGCCCGAGACGATGGCACCGGCATGGCCCATCTTCTTGCCGGGAGGGGCAGTGACACCAGCGATGTAGGACGACACCGGCTTGGTCATGTGGTTCTTGATGAACTCGGCAGCCTCTTCCTCAGCCGAGCCGCCGATCTCGCCGATCATCATGACGGCCTTGGTGTCGGGGTCGGCCTCGAACGCCTCGAGGCAATCGATGAACGACGTGCCGGGCACAGGGTCGCCACCGATGCCGACACACGTGGTGACGCCGATGTCTTTCTGCTTCAGCTCGTAGAGCGCCTGGTAGGTCAACGTGCCGGAGCGGCTCACGATGCCGACCGGGCCGCCCTCCTTCGCGATGTGACCTGCCGTGATCCCGATGTTGCACTTGCCGGGGCTGATGATGCCCGGGCAGTTGGGCCCGAGCAGCCGAACGTTGGGGAAGTTCCGCTTGAGGTCGTTGAAGAAGTACGCCTCGTCGTGAGCCGGTACGCCCTCGGTGATGGCGACGATGAACTCGACGCCCCCCTCGGCCGCTTCCATGACCGCACCCTTCACCCCCGGTGCGGGGATGAAGATGCAGCTCGCGGTGGCGCCGGTGGCGGCAACCGCTTCGGCCACGTTGGCGTAGATCGGTACGCCATCGACATCGCTGCCGGCCTTCTTCGGGTGGGTACCGGCAACCACCTGGGTGCCGTACTCGGCGTTGAGGCGGCCGTAGTAGCTGCCCTGTGACCCGGTGAGGCCCTGATAGATGACCTTGGTGTTCTCGTCTACGAAAATGCTCATGTCAGCTCTCCTCAGCTCGCCAGTTCCACAGACTTGCGGGCGGCATCGAGCATCGTTTCTTCCATCATCAATTTGTCGTTCAGTTTCGGTCGCAGAATCTCGCGACCCTCGTCGGCGTTGGTGCCATCGAGGCGGATCACGATCGGCGAGTCGATCTCGACCCGCTCCATCGCTTCGAGGATGCCGTTGGCGACTTCCTCGCCGCGGGTGATGCCACCGAAGATGTTGATGAAGATGGACTTCACGTTGGGATCGTTGTTGATCACTTCGAGTGCACCGGCCATCACGTCGGCATTGGCGCCGCCGCCGATGTCGAGGAAGTTGGCGGGGCTGCCGCCGACCTGGTTGACCACGTCGACGGTGCTCATGGCGAGCCCGGCGCCGTTGGCGATCACGCCGACGCTGCCTTCGAGGCCCACATACTGCAGGCCCTTCGCGTGGGCGGCTTCTTCGCGCTCGTCACGGGGCTGGGTCTCGTCGTACTGGCCATAGTCGTCGTGGCGGAACTCGCTGTTGCCATCGAGCGTGACCTTCGCGTCGAGGACGTGGACGTTGCCTTCGGGCGTGAGGATCAGCGGGTTGATCTCGACGAGGTCGGCATCACCCTCGGTGTAGGCGGCGTAGAGCTGATGCATGATCGCAACCGTGCCCTCGACCGCGGCGTCGGGAAGGTTGGCGGCAGCCACCCAGTCACGGCAGGCCGCTTCGGTCAGGCCGTCGACCGGATCGATCCAGATCTTGGCGATCGCATCAGGGTTCTCCTCGGCGACGGTCTCGATCTCGACACCGCCCTCCTTCGAGAGCATGCCCAAGTGCTTCTTGGCGGAGCGATCGAGCGTGAAGCTCGCGTAGTACTCCTCGGCGATATCAGACGCCTTCTCGATCCAGAGACGCTGGACGATGTGGCCGTTGATGTCGAGGCCGAGAATGTTGCCGGCGTGCTCCCGCACGGAATCGATGTCGGCCGCGAACTTCACGCCACCGGCCTTGCCACGCCCACCGGTGTGAACCTGGGCCTTCACCATCACGGGCGTTCCAAGGCGTTCCGCAGCGGCGACGGCGTCGTCCACGCTGAAGGCGGCCTCGCCGGGCGATACCGGCATCCCAAATTGGGCAAAGAACTCTTTGCCCTGATGCTCGAACAGATCCATCGCTTCCTCCTGCTGACGCGAAAAGTGCCATCACCGGCCGAGGCGGCTCAGCGGCGGCACACCGGCGATACTAGGCGGGTCCTGTCCTGCCCTCCACATCCGCCTCTCCCCGAAGCCGCTCGCCAGAAGTAGGGAACCATGCCCGTCGCCAGAGGTCCGCAGATCAACTCCCGCAGTGCTGTGCTGGTGGGCGTCACCGGAGTCGTGATCGCGCTTCTGCTCGGCGCGATGGTCGTGTGGTTGGCGAGGTCGAGCGACAGCGTGCAGATCCGGGTTGGCGACACCAACTTCGATGCCGGGTTCATCGGGCGACAGAGCGAAGAGATCGCGGCACGGGGCCCGATTCTCTACCCCGACGCAGGCTCGGTCGGGTCGCGCGACCTTTTCATCCAACACGTCGGCTCCGACCCGTCGGTCGGGTGGCTCGCGTTCGAAGCGCGCCGCCCCGCCGACCCGCGCGACTGCACCGCGGCGTGGAACACCGAACGACGCGTGTTCGAGCTCACATCGAGCACCG
Organism: uncultured Acidimicrobiales bacterium; assembly: GCA_938091985.1. Taxonomy (GTDB): domain Bacteria; phylum Actinomycetota; class Acidimicrobiia; order Acidimicrobiales; family Aldehydirespiratoraceae; genus JAJRXC01. The sequence continues at coordinate 11,223 of CALKOE010000086.1, forward strand.
ACGTGGTGTGCGACAACGTGACCTTCAACGAGCTCGGCTGCGGACTCCCCCGTCTGCCGCTCGGGGTCGTCGACGACAAGGTGATCGTCTTCCTCAACGACACTCAGGAAGAGGCCGATGCCCGCGTCGAAGCTGCAGCGAGCGACGACGAACCGGCCCCGACAGGGCCAGACCTCAGCTGCCCCGAGAGCTGATCACGACCGCGGCGGGATCGGGTCGTCGATTTCTTCTTCCTCGACAAAACCGGCCGCGGTAGCGACACGAGACGA